>NZ_JBEFDG010000067.1:0-5256 GCF_040137905.1 Corticimicrobacter sp. | reverse complement strand
CGTGAGTTGGGTTTAAAACGTCGTGAGACAGTTTGGTCCCTATCTGCCGTGGGCGTTGGAAATTTGACGGAGCCTGCTCCTAGTACGAGAGGACCGGAGTGGACGTACCTCTGGTGTACCGGTTGTCATGCCAATGGCATAGCCGGGTAGCTAAGTACGGAAGAGATAACCGCTGAAGGCATCTAAGCGGGAAACTCGTCTGAAGATTAGATTTCCCTGGGAACTAGATTCCCCTGAAGGGTCGTTCGAGACCAGGACGTTGATAGGCTGGGTGTGGAAGCGCAGTAATGCGTTAAGCTAACCAGTACTAATTGCCCGTGCGGCTTGATCCTATAACTCTGCAAGTTATGGCGACATGTCGTTCAAAACAAAGTAATACCAGCGGCGCTGCTCCGTCAGCAGCGCCGACAACAATCATATCCGTGTACAATCACGTGCTTCTACCAGATTCGGCTTGGCTGACATCCTCAGACAAGCCAAAACAGTTACGCTTGACGACCATAGCAAGGTGGTCCCACTCCTTCCCATCCCGAACAGGACAGTGAAACGCCTTTGCGCCGATGATAGTTGGTTTACGCCTGTGAAAGTAGGTCATCGTCAAGCTTTTATTCCAAAAAACCCTCAGGCTTACCGCCTGGGGGTTTTTTACTTTACTCCGCCTGAAACCGCGCAGCGACTCATCGCCCGACTGCCCCCAGCTCCTGTCCGAACCAGACTGCCACCGCCTCCACGCCGCTCCCTCCTTTCTGCATTCTGGGGGGGTACCAGATGCTTAGTGCCGCCCAGTAGCCTCTGGGTTTCCAAAACCTATGGCGTGTCTATCTGTATGGCCTGGTTCCTGCAGTGCCGTTGTGGTTATGGGGAACGCTTGGGCATGGCATGCCTGAAAGGCAAGTTTCAGGATTCGGCAGATTGATCTTGCCGTACAAAAGACAATAAAAAACGGGCGCCAGGGCGCCCGTCAGGAAATTGCTCAGAGTTGAATTGTCAGTCGGCAGTCAAGTGGAAAGGGGCTTCAGCGCGCGCGGTCGGCACTGCCGCCTGAACGCTTCAGTGCCCATGCTCCGTCGCCGATCAAGGCTAGGGCCAGGGCTGCGGCCGTCAGGAAAATCGGGTACTCCCAACCGCCATTGGCATTGGCGAAGGCCCAGCCGTTACCGAAATGGACCGTAGAGGCGGCAAACAGCTGTACGACGGCAATGGCAGCGATCCAGCGGGCGAAGACGCCCAGGATCAGGAAGGCACCACCGATGACCTCAAAAGCGATCACGGGATAGGCGGTCCAGCCAGGAAATCCGATCGACTCGAAAAAACCTGCCGTGCCAGCAGGGGTGAAGACCAGCAGCTTGGTCAGGCCATGGGCCAGGAACATCAGGCCGAGGGCCAGTCGCAGGACGAGGGCAGCATAAGGGGCGGTGCGGGTATCAATCATGGTGATTCTCCGTTAAGACAGGATTTAGAAAAATATGCTGAAGCAAGTGTTGCCAATGAAAGGCGCAAACAGATAAAAACAAAGCGTGTGTTGCTGAGGCGCAGGGGTAGGTATCAGTACGCGGTTGTGGAAAATTCTCCCAGTACGTAGGTATCCATGGCGAGGACACCGTAATCCACGCCACCATCGATGATGGTGGTCGGCTCGCCATCACCAGTCGCCCCGGCGGCAACCAGCAGCGGCAGGAAGTGTTCCTCGGTAGGATGGGCTCGCTCGGCAGCAGGGGCCAGCCTGCGATAATCCAGCAGCGCCGGAATATCGTGCGTATCTACCTGACGGCGAGTCCAATCCGTGAATTCACGCACATATTCGGAGGCATCGCTGCCCGGATGGCGAATTTCATACAGGTTATGCGTCAGACTGCCTGAGCCGACCAGCAATACACCTTCATCACGCAAGGGAGCCAGGCTCTTGCCCAGTCGCAATGCCGTATCGGCATCGCAAGGATAGGGAAGTGATACCTGCACCACGGGAATGCGGGCATCGGGATACAGGTGCATCAGGGGTACCCAGGCTCCGTGATCCAGGCCGCGCGAGGCGTCAGGTGCGGCGGGCCAGTCGGCCTGTTGCAGCAGTTCAAGCGTGCGTGCGGCGATATCAGGTGCACCGGCTGCCGGATACTGCAATGCGTAGAGCGGTGCAGGAAATCCACCAAAATCGTGAATGGTTGCGGGTTCTGCACTGGTGGTAACGCTCACTGTGCCACGTGTCATCCAGTGTGCTGAGATGACGACAATGGCTCGGGGTTCCGGCAGTTGCCGGCCCAGTCGAGTGAGCTCCGGGCCGGCCAGCCCGGGTTCCAGTGCGAAGGTCGGCGCGCCATGAGAGACAAACAGAACAGGCATGCGGTTCGACATGATGAATCCTTTTGGTAATGAACCTTCAAGTTCGATGTGAAAATTTTATTGGCTTTGAAAATCAAGATAAACAGGGTTTTAATGAACTTATTGTTGCGAAAAAAGGGATAATTGAGTCTGTCGCATACTTGAAGGCAGGAGGTAGGGATATGAGTCGTTCGCTTGAAATGACAGTCTTTGTGGCTATTGTGGATGCCGGCAGCTTCGTAGGTGCTGCAGATGCGCTGGGGATGTCAAAGGCCGCGGTGTCCAGGCATATCGTGGCTCTGGAGTCACGGCTCGGGGTACGGCTCTTGCAGAGGACAACGCGTCGGCTGTCATTGACAGAGGAGGGACAAATCTTCTACCAGCGGGCACGTGAGGTGCTCAATGCCATGGATGAAGCCGAAAGTACGGTATCGGAGCGGGCGCTGGAGCCCGGAGGGCGGATCCGGATCAATGTGCCTGTGTCTTACGGTATTGCCTGTCTGGCACCCTTGTGGTCGGGATTCATGGCCCGCTACCCCAAGGTAGAACTGGATATTTCACTCAATGATCGCGTGGTTGATCTGATCGAGGAAGGCTATGACATGGCGGTGCGAATCAGCGCCCTGCCCAGTTCCAGCCTGATCTGTCGTCGTCTGGCCACGACGCGAATGATGCTTTGCGCCTCGCCGGATTACCTGAGCCGACGTGGTACACCCACGACGCCTACTGAGTTGCTGCATCACGACACGTTGACCTATACGCTCCTGGCCAATCATGAAGAATGGTATTTCCAGGGGCAGGAGGGGCAGGTGCGCACCCGGATACGGCCCAAGGTATTGTCCAACAATGGCGATACCTGTCGGATGATTGCCCTGCAGGGAGGGGGCATTACGCTGCAACCGGATTTTATTCTTGGGGCCGATGTGCGCCGGGGCGAGCTGACTGAACTGCTGCCTGATTACAAGACCCAGGAACTGGGTGTCTACGCGGTATTTCCATCGAGGCGGCAACTCTCGCTCAAGGTCAGGCATATGGTGGACTATCTGACACAGGCGCTCAATCACTAGTTCTGCAAGCCAGAAAATTTGCGGAAATGAACGTGTAATGTGCTGCTGCTCAAAGAAATGCAGAGCAATGTTGGGCTATATATTACAAAACGTTCCATATTTAAATGATATCGGATAAGAGTGGCCGAATATATTTGCATGCCTGCAGGTAGTCCGGCTATCCACACCGGAGTGTCTGTTTATGACGAAGTTGCTTGGAAATTGGTCGCTTTGGGCCAAGTTTGCCTTGATCAGTGTTTTGAGCCTGATCATGTTCAGCGTGCCTACCGCGCTTTACCTCGGGAGCACCTATGGCGTGATTGCGCAGAAACAGCTTGAATGGGAAGGCGTAGCGCCCAGCAATCAGTTGTTGGCTACGGTGAGGCTGTTGCAGCAGCATCGTGGCATGTCGGCCGCCTTGTTGAGCGGCAATGCAGCCATTCAGGAGCAGCGACGCCAGCGTGTGCTCGAGATCGACCGGGCGATGGGGCAACTGCAACAGATCCTCGAGGCGGCTTCTGCAGAGGTGGCAGTATTGCTGCCGGAACTGAAGAATGCACAGGCGCGCTGGCGCGAGCTGCAGGCGCGTGTCGATCAGGGCACGATTACCGCCCCGGAGAGTTTTGCAGGCCACGTCGATGTCATCAATGGCATGTTCTCGATTGGTGACCGTATCCTGGATATCTATGGGCTCAGCCTGGATGATGCACTCGAAGTCGATGCCTTGATCCAGGGCGCGTTCGTGTCCCTGCCCCTGCTGTCGGAGGAACTGGGCAAGGCGCGTGCGCAGGGGGCTCGCCTGCTGGTACTGGGGCAGGCCTCGGATCAGGATCGACTGACGCTGGGGGGAGTTGTCCAGCGTGCCGACGAATATCTGCAGCAGACCCAGAGAGCTTTCGGCAAGGCGTACGCGCTGGATGATGACTTGCGCACGACCCTGCAGGGCAAGACGCGGCAGGCTGCAGAGCAGGCCAAGGCGTCACTGGCATTGGTCAATGAGCAGATTCTGTCGGCCTCGACGTTGGTCGCGCCCTCGCAGCCGTATTTTGATGCCATGACCCAGGCCATCGACGTGCAGTATCGTGTGGTCGATGATGTGATCGTCGAACTGGAGCATCTGTTATCGGAGCGGGTCGGGCACTTGCAGCGGGATGCTGCCTGGCTGCTGGGCGGATTGCTGGTCATGGCGCTGCTGGCCGGTTGGGTGACACTGTTGGTGATCCGTTCGATTACCCGTCCGTTGGCAACCTCGGTGGCGATGGCCAGCCAGGTTGCAGCCTGCGATCTGACGGCCAGGGCAGATGTCGTGGGGCGTGATGAACCTGCCCAACTGCTGCAGGCACTCAATGCCATGAGCGAAAGCCTTTCCGCGGTGGTTCGGCAGGTGCGTACCAGCGTTGATAGCATTGATCTGGCAGCTTCTGAAATCGCCCATGGCAACATGGACCTGTCGAGCCGGACGGAATCCCAGGCCTCCAGTCTGGAAGAAACGGCGGCGTCCATCGAGGAGTTGACGGCTACCGTGCAGCAGAATGCCGGCAATGCTCGCCAGGCCAGCGAACTGGCCGTGGCTGCGGCCGAACTGGCTGGGCGCAGTGGGGTTGAAGTGGAGCAGGCCGTGGCCCTGATGCAGGCGATCACCCAGAGTTCGCGGCGGATGGTCGATATCATTGGTGTGATCGAAAGCATTGCGTTCCAGACCAATATCCTGGCACTGAACGCCTCGGTCGAGTCTGCGCGTGCAGGCGAACAGGGGCGTGGCTTTGCCGTGGTGGCGGCTGAAGTGCGGACACTGGCGCAACGCTCGGCCAATGCCGCCCAGGAGATCAGGACGCTGATCAATGCCTCCCAGCAGGAAGTGGATCAGGGCAGTGCCTGCATCGAGGGGGTGGGC
>NZ_JBEFDG010000066.1:0-111358 GCF_040137905.1 Corticimicrobacter sp. | reverse complement strand
CGAATCTTCGTCGTCACCGATCGGGGTTTCCATGGAGATCGGCTCTTTCGCGATCTTCAATACCTTGCGGATTTTATCCTCGGGCATTTCCATGCGTTCACCCAGCTCTTCCGGGGTCGGTTCGCGACCCATTTCCTGCAACATCTGCCGGGAAATACGGTTGAGCTTGTTGATCGTCTCGATCATGTGCACCGGAATACGGATGGTGCGGGCCTGGTCGGCGATCGAGCGAGTGATCGCCTGACGGATCCACCAGGTGGCATAGGTCGAGAACTTGTAGCCGCGGCGGTATTCGAACTTGTCCACCGCCTTCATCAGGCCGATGTTGCCTTCCTGGATCAGGTCGAGGAACTGCAGGCCGCGATTGGTGTACTTCTTGGCAATCGAGATCACCAGACGCAGGTTGGCCTCGGTCATTTCGCGCTTGGCCTTGCGGGCCTTGGCCTCGCCGGTGGCCATGCGCTTGTTGACGTCCTTGAGCTCCTTGAGCGGCAGCACCACGCGCGTCTGCATGTCGATCAGCTTCTGCTGCAGTTCCTGCACGTCGGGCAACTGGCGCTCCAGCGTGCCCGAGTAGGCATGGCCTGCCGCGATCTCGTCGAGTGCCCATTGCAGGTTGGTTTCGTTGCCGGGAAACACCTTGATGAAATGGCTGCGCGGCATGCCGGCGCGATCCACACACGCCTTGAGCACGGCACGTTCGAGCTCGCGCACTTCATCGACCTGGGCACGCAGCGTGTCAGCCAGGCGCTCCACCATCTTGGCGGTCAGGCGTACGCCCATCATTTCCTGCAGGATGGCTTCCTGGGACTGGGTATAAGTCGGCGACTTGTAGCCATCGTTTTCATAGGCCTGACGCATCTTGTCGAACCACTGGGCGATCTGGTCGAACTTGGCCAGGCCCATCACGCGCAGTTCTTCAAGCTGCTTGCTGCTCATGCCACCGGCCGGGCCATCTTCGTCGGCACCGCCGCGCGCACCCGAACCGGCATATTCGGTGCCGTCGTCGGTATCGATCAGGCCATCGACGATCTCGTCGATCTGCATGTCGCCAGCCTTGACCTTCTCGATGTGCTCGAGAATCGCGTTGATGGTGGTCGGACACGCCGAGATCGCCATCACCATGTGCTTGAGACCATCCTCGATACGCTTGGCGATTTCGATTTCGCCTTCGCGGGTCAGCAGCTCGACCGAGCCCATTTCACGCATGTACATGCGAACCGGGTCGGTGGTACGGCCAAAATCCGAATCCACCGTGGTCAGGGCGGCATCGGCCTCATCCTCGACATCGTCGTCGCTGGACGCAACCGGTGCGTTCTCGCTCATCAGCAGGGTTTCGGCATCGGGGGCCTGGTCATAGACCGCAATCCCCATGTCACTGAACGTGCTGATGATACCGTCGATGGCCTCGGCGTCGACCAGATCGTCGGGCAGGTGATCATTGATCTCGCCATAGGTGAGATAGCCGCGATCCTTGCCCAGCTTGATCAGTTGCTTGAGACGGTTGCGACGGGCTTCATATTCTTCTGGCGTCACAGGACCACGTGCAATCAGATCCTTGGCATCTCCCTTGCCCCGCTTGCCCCGCTTGGGCGGCTTCAGGTCGGGCAGGATTTCATCCGACTCATTGTCGCCGTCATCGAAATCGACATCGTTATTGTGACGTGCAGGGCGACCAGGCTTGCGGCCCGACGGCACAGCCTTGGACGACTTGCGAGCCTTGGGCTTGACGTCATCATCGGTATCCACTGCTGACTCGTCCTGCGGCTTGGCCGCTTTGGCCACCTTGCGCACGATCTTGGGCGCAGCCGCTTCGGGCGCTGCTGCATCTGCCGACTTGCGCACCACACGCCGGACCTTGGGTGCGGCGGGCGTTGCTGCCGCGACCTCGGCCTCGGCCGGCTTGGCAGCGGCGTCGGTCTTCGGGGTAGAGACTTTTTTCTTGATCGTGATTTTTGTCATATATATGCCTACAGCCCTGAAAGGGCTGCTACGGGAGAAGAAAGGGGGATACTTTGGGGGTGTGTGACGTAATTAGACCAATGAATAAAACAGAAAGTTCCCCAAACACATGAAACAAGATGAAACTTCAACTTAGGTGCGCGTCAACAGCAGCAGTCGCATGGAAAGATCCTTGTACTGCTGGCGCGAGGCCTCATCAGGCAACCCCGCCTGCGCCAAAGCCGCCTGCTGCACACGGATCGAATCCATCTCCGCCCGACGCAGCGCATCATCCCATTCGGCCTGCGGATTGGGCAGTTCCTCCTGGACCAGCGCCTCGGCTTCCATGCCACGCAACATGGCCTCGAGATCCGAGCCGGGAGAGACTGCGTGCTTGAGCGCACCGACGTGCTGTGCCCCCGAGGATTTCGCCAATGCAATCAACTCGACTACCAGATCGAATCTGGGGATTTGTGCCAGCATTTCAATCTGCTGCTCCCCCATCCCCTCGACCAGCCCGGGATGCACCATCAGCAATCGCAGCAGGCGCTTGGCGAGCGAAGGCACGACCTTGGGCTCGTTGCGCACCGGTCCCCGGTCCTCATCGCGCCAGCCCGGTTTGCCGCCCTTGCCCTTCCAGTCGCCCTTCTTCCCTTTCCAGTCACCTTTGCCTTGCCAGCCCGCCTTGTTGCCGCCGCTCGCCTTCCAGCCCGCGGACTGCCCCTGCAGATGCCTGGCCTGCGGCGGCATGCCTGCCGACTGTGCGCCATCGAATGCCCCGCCCTGATCGGGTACATCGAACTCCGGATACCAGACCTGCCCACCCTCGTCCTGCTCATAGGGAACCAGATGATCGTCGGGCATCCAATGCCCCATACCATCAGGGACATGTGCGACAGATGATTCATGCGACGCCCCGGCCCCCGTACCAGACGCACCGTGGGCACGCCCGCCAGCAGGCGATGTCGCCGAGGGTGCCCCACCCATAACGGCAGCCAACTCTTCCGGTGTGAACTTGACTCGTTCGGCCAGGTCGCGCTGCAACTGCATCTTCAGCACGCCTTCGGGCATCATGGCAAACAGCGGACGGGCTTCGTGCACGCAGGCCGAGCGCCCTTCGGCTTCGCGCAGGTCATGCCGGGAAGACAGCTCGTCGAGCAAAAAGCGCGACAAGGCCACCGCCTCTCCCAGGCAGGCACGAAAAGCCTCCAGGCCCAGATCACGAATATAGGAGTCCGGATCGTGCTCGGCAGGCAAAAACAGGAAGCGGATCGAAACATCGTCGCGCAACAGCGGCAGACATGCCTGCAGGGCACGCCAGGCTGCCTTGCGGCCGGCACGGTCTCCATCGAAGCTGAACACGATGCGTTCGCTGGCCCGCATCAGTTTCTGCACATGATGCTCGGTCGTGGCCGTGCCCAATGTCGCCACGGCATTCTCGAGGCCATGCTGAGCCAGGCCGACCACATCCATGTAGCCCTCGACCACGATCACCTGGCCTTCCTTGCGGATACCCTGCCGGGCCTCCCAGAGACCGTATAGTTCGTGCCCCTTGGAAAACAGCGGAGTCTCGGGCGAATTGAGATACTTCGGCTCGCCAGGTCGGATCAGGCGCCCGCCGAAGCCAATCAACACCCCTCGCCCATTGCGGATCGGGAACATGATGCGTTCACGGAAGCGGTCATAGCGCCGGCCATCCTCCGATTCGATCACCAACCCGGTCTCGACCAGCGAGGCGGCCTGGTAATCGGCAAACACGCGCATCAGGCCCTGGCGCTCTTCCCCTGACCAGCCCAGCCCGAAACGCTGGGCGACCTGCCCGGTCAGGCCGCGCTTCTTGAGATAGGCAATGGCATCGGGAGAGGCTCGGAGCGATTTGAGATAAAACTGCTGGGCACTTTCCAGCGCCTGCTCATGGAGCGAGCGTTCTGCACGGCGCTCGCGATCTGCCGCCATCTGACGAGGGTTGCGCGGCTCTTCGGGCACGCGCATGCCCACCGTGGCCGACAGATTGCGCACGGCCTCGGGAAAGCTGGCACCGGTATGCTCGATCAGGAAACCGATGGCCGTGCCATGTGCGCCGCAACCAAAACAGTGATAGAACTGCTTGGACGGGCTGACCGTGAACGAGGGGCTTTTTTCGTTGTGGAAGGGACAGAGGCCAAGCAGGTTGACCCCGGCCTTCCTGAGCTGGACATACTTGCCAACCACGTCGACGATGTCGACGCGGGCAAGCAGATCTTGTACGTATGAATCGGGGATCAATGCGGGCACCATCCCCAGGCCATAAACAAGGGCACCCTAAGGTGCCCGAGGTGGCCTGAAAAGAAAATCAGTACAGGCGCGGGGGCAGTTGCTGGCTGCGGATGCGCTTGTAGTGGCGCTTGACAGCGGCAGCGTGCTTGCGCTTGCGCTCGGCCGTGGGCTTCTCGTAGAACTCGCGTGCGCGCAGTTCGGTCAGCAGGCCGGTTTTTTCGATGGTGCGCTTGAAGCGACGCAGTGCGGCTTCAAACGGCTCGTTTTCTTTCAGGCGAACGATAGGCATGGATGGTCTTGTGATCTTTGATTGACTAAATATAGCTTGGAATCAACTGTGCATTCTAGCACGGTCGTAGCATAAAGCACAATGCGCGCCGACCATACGGCGCGCCTGCATCATGCTGCCTCGAATCCGCCCTTGCGCAGCCAGGGGCTGAGCTGGTGCGGGCGCAGGCCATCATATACCTCGAAAGGCTGATGAATCCAGGGATTCGTCGGCAGTTTGTCGACAAAATAGTCGGGAATGGCCTTGGAGTGGCCTTTCCACCACAGTACGGCGCTCTTCAGCTCGGTGATGGCGGGAAACTGCTCGCGCAGGTGTTCGCGCACCTTGTTGAAGGTATGGCCGGTATCGACCATGTCATCGACCAGCAACACACGACCATCGAGGGTACCGTCAGTGATCGTGATGTAGCGGGCGATATCGAGGCGTCCCTGCTGTGTACCGGCGGCCTCGCGATAGCTGCTGGTGGCCAGGATGCCCAGCGGCACATCGAAAATGCGTGACATCACATCACCCACGCGCACGCCGCCGCGCGCCAGGCAGATGATCTTGTCGAACGCCCAGCCGGATTCATAGACCTGCAGCGCCAGTCGCTCGATCAGGCGGTTGTAGTCTTCCCAGCTGACCCAGACATCAGTATCGGTGCTTTTCGGATTTTGAGTCATGATTCAATTCAACCCTTGAACGGATGGCGCAGCACGATGGTTTCGAGCCGATCGGGACCGGTGGACACCAGATCGATGGGCACGCCGCACACTTCGGCAATACGTTCCAGGTAGCGCCGCGCGTTGACCGGCAGTTTATCGTATTCGGTGATGCCGACGGTGGATTCCGACCAGCCCGGCAGTTCCTCGAGCACCGGTTCGGCACGTGCCACGGCGGCTGCACCATAGGGCAGCACATCGCGGAACTCGCCATCCAGGCGATAGCCGACACCAAACTGGATGGTTTCCAAACCGTCGAGCACATCCAGCTTGGTCAGGCACAGGCCGGAAATGCCATTGAGCTGCACCGAACGGCGCAGTGCCGCCGCATCGAACCAGCCACAGCGACGCGGACGACCGGTCACCGAGCCGAACTCCTTGCCGACATCGGCCAGTCGCGCGCCGATATCATCGTTCAGTTCCGTCGGGAACGGACCCGAGCCCACGCGGGTAGCGTAGGCCTTGGTGATACCCAGCACATAGTTGAGCGCATTGGGGCCGACACCGGCACCTGCGGATGCAGCACCTGCCACGCAGTTGCTGCTGGTCACGTAGGGATAGGTACCGTGATCGATATCGAGCAGCGCGCCCTGAGCACCTTCGAACAGCAGATTCTGGTTGGCTTGCTGTGCCGCATACAGCGCACGCGAGACATCGCCCACCATCGGTCTGATCACGGCAGCCAGCGCCTGCGCCTGGTCAAACACCTGCTGCGCATCAACTGCCTCGGCACCCAGATATTGGGTCAGCACGAAGTTATGGTAGTCGAGCGCTTCGTCGAGCTTGGCCCGGAAGGCTTCGACGTCGTACAGATCCTGCACACGAATGGCACGACGGGCCACCTTGTCTTCATAGGCCGGGCCGATGCCGCGGCCGGTAGTGCCGATCTTGCCCTCGCCCTTGCGACGCTCACGCGCCTGATCGACGGCCACATGGTACGGCAGGATCAGCGGGCAAGCCTCGGAGATCAGCAGGCGCGAACGCACGTCCAGGCCAGCCGCTTCCAGTTCTTCGATTTCCTTGAGCAGTGCCTCGGGCGACAGCACCACGCCATTGCCGATATAGCAGGTGACATCAGGATGCATGATGCCCGACGGAATCAGGCGCAGGATGGTTTTCTTGCCGCCGATCCACAGCGTATGGCCGGCATTGTGCCCCCCCTGGAAACGCACTACACCGCGCACGGACTCCGCCAGCCAGTCGACGATCTTGCCCTTGCCTTCGTCACCCCACTGGGTGCCAATCACAACAACGTTTTTGCTCATATCCGATCACATGAAAAAGTTTCGGCCACAAGCTGCGGCCACCCGCACGAGACGGGAAGTTCAAGATAAAACTGCACGCCTTACAGCTGACGCAGCACCCATGCGCCATCCTGCCGCACCAGTTCACGATCAAAGAAAAACTCTTCCTGATCGTGGACATGGCCCGGCAGCAACTGGATCACGATCTCGCCCTGCCGACGCAATTCCTGCATCCGCAACGCAAGCGCCGGATCCTCGCTCCAGGGAGCTGAGATGGCACCACTGCGCCGGGCCGGGGGCAAGCCTGCCGCCACCTTGCGCAGATCGAAACTGAAACCGGTCGCAGGACGCGCCCGACCAAAGGCCGCACCGATATTGTCGTAGCGGCCGCCCCGTACCAGGGCATCATGCCAGCCCTCGGCATACAGCGAGAACATGACGCCCGAGTAATAGCCATAGCCACCGACATCGGCCAGATCCAGGCTGATATCGATATCCGGCAAGGCCCGTACCAGCGCCTGGAGGTCATCCAGCGCACGCACAATGCCAGGCAACGGCGGCAGCGCCTGGCGCGCCTCTGCCAGTACATCGGCAGGCGTGCCGTACAGCATTGCCAGCGTGCGCAGCGCCGCCAGGGTTTCGTCGCGTGGCGCATCGCCCTGCCCGGCCAGGGCCAGCAGTGCGGGAATATTCTTTTCGCTCAGCAGGCGATGAATCTCGTCTGCCTGGGCGGCTGCCCCCGGATCGGTTGCCAGGATCGCCCCGACCACACCCGGATGGCTGAGATCAAGGCGCATGGTGCCGACATTGGCCAGCCGCATGCTTTCCATGACCAGTCGCAGGATTTCCAGGTCGGCTTCCAGGCCGGCATGACCGTAGATCTCGGCCCCCAGTTGCAAAAGTTCGCGACGATCCAGCAAGCCGACGGGACGTGCATGGAAAACACTGCCGCAATAACAGAAGCGTCCCACCCCGCTGCGATTGAGCAAGTGCGCATCGATGCGCGCCACCTGGGGAGTCATGTCGGCACGCACGCCCAGCGTACGACCCGACGCCTGATCCACCAGTTTGCAGGTGCGCAGGTTGAGATCGGTGCCCGCGCCGGACAGCAGGGAGTCGATGTACTCGACCAGTGGTGGCGCGACCAGCTCGTAGCCGTAGGTGCGGTAAAGATCCAGCATGACACGCCGGAGCTCTTCGATCCGCCTGGCCTCGGCAGGCAAAATATCCGCCAGTTGTTCTGGCAGCAGCCAATTACCCTTCATAACTTCGCAATACGTTGGTGAACGGTCCTGCCCGGCATTTGCTGCACGCCGGGTACGGACAAATAAAAAGCGGCTCGGGGACGTAAGCCCGGCGAGCCGCCTGCGAAATAGATATCAAGATATATCTAGCTTACGCGGTATTGTACATGTTCTGACAAAACGCGAAAGCCCGGAGGAAACAGCGGGCCGAAATCAGGCCCGGACTGTCCTCCTCATGCCACATCACTGTTGCTGGGGCGTACCCTCGGCAGACTTGAGGAAGCGGAAGAAGTCGGAACTGGGATCGACCACCAGCACATCGGACTCATCCTTGAAGGCTTGCTTGTAGGAATCCAGGCTCTTGTAGAAACGATAGAACTCGGGATCCTTCTCGAATGCCTCGGCATAGATACCTGCCGCCTCGGCATCACCCTCACCGTGAACGGCCTGGGCCTTGGCATAGGCATCGGCCACGATTTCGTCGCGCTGGCGATCCGCATTGGCGCGGATGCGTTCGCTTTCCGCCGCACCGACCGAACGCAGATTATTGGCAGCCTGGGTACGCTCTGCCATCATCCGGTTGTAGACCGACTCGGAAATCTCGGGCGCGAACTCGATCCGCTTGAGGCGCACATCAACCACTTCGACACCCAGTGGCGCAACACGACGTGCCACGTTGCTGAGCACTTCACTCATGATCTTGTCGCGTTCCTTGGATACGACGTCGTTGACGGTACGCACGTTGACCGAAGCGTTGAGCGCATCGCGGATCTGCGCCAGCAGGCGCTCTTGCGCAGCACGATCGGTGGCACCGAAAGTCACGTAATACTTCTGCGGATCCGCGATTCGCCACTTGATATAGGAATCGATCAGCAGATTCTTCTTTTCGGAAGTCTGGATACGCTCGGCATCCGGACTCTCGATGCTGAGCACCCGCTTGTCCAGCAGAACCACATTCTGGAACGGCGGCGGCAGCTTGAAATACAGGCCGGGCTTGTCGATGACACGGCGCACCTCACCCAGTGCGAACACCAGGGCGTAGTCGCGCTCGCGCACGATGAAGGTCATGGAAGAAAAGGCCGCCACAGCAATCAGCAGGCCAACGACGATAGGCACAAGACGATGCATGATCAGGCTCCAATCAACGGGAAAAACGGTCGCGCGTCAGGCCGCCGACATCGCCGAAACCGCTGGGTGCGGGGCGCGACGGGACGCTGGCGGGTTGCGGGGCAGCCTGCGCTGCCGCTGCGGCCGGAGCCGCACCTGCCGGACCGGAATTGCCTGCGGCAGCATCCTGCCCGGCATCCGTATTGGACCTGCTGGCCTGCTGGATGATCTTGTCCAGCGGCAGATAGATCATGTTGTTGCCATCCTTGGTATCGACCATGACCTTGCTGACGCGACCAAAGATATCTTCCATGGTTTCGAGGTACATGCGATCACGCAGCACCTGCGGCGACTTCTGGTACTCGGCCACGATGCTGTTGAAGCGTGCGGCGTCACCGCGAGCATCGCCAACGACACGGGCACGATAACCTTCGGCCTGCTCCAGCATGCGCGAGGCCTGGCCGGCAGCCAGCGGGATGACCTTGTTGGCGTAGGCCTGACCTTCGTTGATCTGGCGCTCGCGATCCTGACCTGCCTTGACGGCGTCGTCGAATGCAGCCTGCACAGCCTCGGGCGGTTGCACGTTCTGGATGGCCACGGTGCTGACCTCGATGCCCGTCTTGTAACGGTCGAGAATGCTCTGCATCAGCGCCTGCACTTCGCCGGCAACTTCGGTACGGCCTTCATACAGGACGAAGTCCATGTGCTTCTTGCCAACGACCTCACGCATGGCCGTCTCGGATGCCTGACGCACCGACTCATCGGGATTGCTGGTCTTGAACAGGTAATCAGGCGCACCATCGGCACGCAGACGGTACTGCACCACGAACTGCATGTCGACGATGTTTTCGTCGTCGGTCAGCATCATGGCCTCGGGCAGCACCTTGTTGCGGGAGCTACCGCGAAAGCCGACTTCGAAGGTGCGCAACTGCGAAATATTGACCAGTTCTTCCTGCTGGATCGGGTACGGAATGCGCCATTGGAAACCAGGCCCAACGGTTTTTTCGTACTGGCCGAACTGGGTGACGACGGCCACCTGACCTTCCTGGACGATATAGAAGCCACTGGCCAGCCACAGGCCCAGCGCGCCCACAACGACCACGCCCGCGCCGATGCGGGTGGCACGCGGCGAAGGCATCTGCGGACCGTTGCCGCCATTGCCCCCGAAACCGCCACCGCCGCCGTTGCGTTTCTTGCGTCCGAACAGCGAGCCGAGCTTGTCATTGAAATCTCGCCAGACCTCGTCGAGATCCGGGGGTTCGTTATCACGCTGCGGTTTGCGAGGAGGCTCCGAACCCGGCTTGGATCCGTTGTTTTGGCTCCCCCGGCCCCAGCCCGGGTCATTCAGATTGAAGAGTTTGGTGATTGAACGCATTGTTTCCGATAGGTTGAGCCGCCTCGGCGATGGCGCTGCGCAGCAGGTCGAGTCCCGAGCGCTCTGCGGCGCTGACGAATACCCGCGCAATCGTACCATGCTCGTGACGTTCTATCCGGGGCGAAATACCAGCCCGGTCGATTTTGTTATACACAAGGATGCGAGGGGTATCGGCCGCACCGATTTCCTCCAGCACTTTGTCTACTTCCATGATCTGCTCATCGCGCTGCGGATTGGCAGCATCGATGACGTGCAGCAGCAGATCAGCCTGCACGGTCTCTTCGAGAGTAGCACGGAACGCGGCAATCAGGGCGTGCGGCAGATCCCGGATGAAACCCACCGTATCCGACACCACGACCGCACCCGCACCCTCGATCCAGATCCGGCGCGTCGTGGTATCCAGCGTGGCGAAAAGCTGGTCGGCCGCATAGGCACCGGCCCGTGTCAGTGCATTGAACAGCGTCGATTTGCCGGCATTGGTATATCCCACCAGCGACACGGACAACACGCCGCCACGAGCACGGGCACGACGCTGCGTGCTGCGCTGGCGGGCCAGTCGGGCCAGCCGTTCCTTGAGCGCCCGCACCTTGTCACCGATGATGCGCCGATCCATTTCGAGCTGCGACTCACCCGGTCCACGCATGCCGATCCCACCACGCTGGCGCTCAAGGTGAGTCCAGAGGCGCGTCAATCTTGTAGACAAATGCTGCAGTTGAGCCAGTTCGACTTGCAGCTTGCCCTCGTGGCTTTGCGCACGCAGGGCAAAAATATCCAGGATCAGCGTGACTCGATCCACCACCCTCAGATGAAGAACCCGCTCCAGATTGCGTTGCTGTGCTGGCGATAGCGACTGATCGAAGAGAATGATTTCGGCCCCTTCAGCCTCGGCCATCAGAGCCGCCTCTTCAAGCTTGCCCGAACCGATATAGTGTGCCGCATCGGGACGCGCCCGGCGCACCTTGAGGGTCCCGACGATTTCGGCACCTGCCCCTCTGGCCAGCATGTCGAATTCGGCAGCATGGGCCTCGTAGTCGGGTTGCCCCATATCTACGCTAATGATCAGCGCTTTCACGTATAGTTCCTGCCGATAGGCAATAGGTCATCATGCATGCTGGCATCCACGAAGCGGAGTCCGCCTTGTGTGCCAGAACAAAAAAATGGCGCAAGCCGCCGAAGCTGCCGCGCCATCGCAAGCCATGCCGAAAGGTGCTGCTGCACTCAGTCTTCGGACTCCTCGACCGGCAGATTGACCGGGCGGGCAGGCACGACAGTCGAGATGGCATGCTTGTAGACCATCTGGGTCACGGTATTGCGCAGCAGCACAACGTACTGGTCGAAGGACTCGATCTGGCCCTGCAGCTTGATGCCGTTGACCAGATAGATCGACACAGGCACATGCTCTTTGCGCAGTGTGTTAAGGAAAGGATCCTGCAGGATTTGCCCCTTGTTGCTCATTGACAAGGCTCCATCATGTTGTTGTTTGGTTCATCGGTGGCGACCACCTGAAAAGTGGTCGAATGCGTTACTTTACAGGGTTTTCCCGGCAGACGCCACCTGGACTGGACTTCTGGAGAACGAGCAAAACACAGGGTCGGACAGCCCGGCAAAAGACAGCGCCTCTGCCAGACAACGCGATCAGCGACGCTTCAGGTACCCATCTCCATCGCGATCCTGGCGCTTGAATTCAGCCGTGACCTGCACGATGAACTCGTCCAGCTCTATTTCACCGTCCTTGTTCTTGTCCAGAAAGTCGAACTGCTCTTCGGTCAGCACCTCGACGGTCTCGGCACGGGTCAGGCGACCATTGCCATCCTTGTCGAGCTTGCCGAAAGCATCACGCATGAAGATCTCATACTCTTCCAGGCTGATGCGGCCATCTTTATCGATATCGATTTCCACGAAATAGGCATCATCCCACTGCATCGAGGAGGGCCCGGACTGCGCCATTGCCGACACGGGCAGCATCATGACCAGGGATAACGCCACGTGGCGGGTCGTTTTTGCGAATGTGGTCTTGATCATCAGTGGCACCCCATGCTGTTACCCAGATAACCGCCGGCACCGATGCCGGCAGCGGTTGCGACCGTACGGCCACGGCCGCCTCCGATCGTATTGCCCAGCAGGCCGCCGATTAGGGCACCACCTACCGTGCCTGCAATGCAATCGAACTCGGACGTACCCGATTGCGAGCCGTGCGAACCGGAAGGTGCCTGGCAGGCCGCAAGCGCCCCCAGGCTGACAAGCGCAATGATGATAGTGGCTTTTCTCATGTTTTCGTTCCCACTCAATCCCTCGATGATGAAAGCATTGCGGCGCAATGCTGAAAGCATCGTATTGCATGGCAATAGCCAATGCAACAAGACATAAGCATGTCTGCACACAACCCGGGAAAACGAGAACAACAGAGATGAGGACTTTGAAAATGAAAACCGGAGGACAACATCAGACATTGCCCAACCTGTTGAATCTGATAATTTTTGATTCTGGATATCAACAGGTTAAATTTTGGTGCCGTCGGCGAGACTCGAACTCGCACAGCTTTCGCCACTACCCCCTCAAGATAGCGTGTCTACCAATTCCACCACGACGGCATCAGGAAAGTCATAAATTATAGCACAACATTTATGACTTTGTACAAACTCGTTATTGCTGTGCTGGCTGCGTTTCAGCGGGCGCTTGCTGCGCCTCCGGCACGGCCGTCGGGACATCGCTGGCGGCAGGCGCTTGCGGTACGTCGATAGCGGCAGGTGCAGCAGGCACGGAGGCATCGGGTACGGCAGTGGCAGGTGCCGGCACGGGATCGGAACCCGGCAGTTGCGGCACGGAACGGTCGCTGCTGTACTCCTGCATCAGGCTGCCACTGTCCACGGCCTGGCGTGAGCCGTAGCCCAGATAAGCCAGGCCACCAGTGGCGCAGAAGAACACGACCGCAGCCCATTTTGTCATGCGCGACAGGAAATTGGCCGCCCCGGTGGCACCAAACAGGCTGCCCGCCGAACCACTACCGAAAGAAGACCCCATGTCGGCCCCCTTGCCCTGCTGCAACAGCACCAGGATGATGATCGAAAGCGCGGCGATGATCTGGACGACCATCAGGATATTGAGAGCAAATGACATCAGAAAAGACTCCGAAATACTTTTTTAAGCAGCAGCAATGGCAATGAATTCATCCGCATCCAGGGATGCGCCGCCCACCAGGGCACCATCGATATCTTCCATGGCAAATAATCCGGCGGCGTTGTCTGGCTTGACGCTGCCCCCATACAACAACCTGACCTGTGCTGCGCCGGCTGCCGCCAGCGTTGCACGAATAAATGCATGCACTTCCTGGGCCTGCTCCGGCGTGGCGGTCTGCCCTGTGCCAATGGCCCAGACAGGCTCGTAGGCCACCACGAGACGCGCCAGCCGTTCGGCACCCAACGCAAGAACCGGAGCCAACTGGCGGGTAATCACTTCATGCGCCAGTCCGTCCTGATGCTGTTGCAGGGTCTCACCCACACAGACCACCGGCATCAAGCCTGCAGCCAGCGCCACTTCGGCCTTGAGCGCCACCAGTTCGTCGGACTCGCCATGATAGGCACGCCGTTCCGAATGCCCCACCAGCACCCAGCACACGCCGAAATCATGCAGCATGTCGGCCGATACCTCGCCAGTAAAGGCACCGCGCACATGCACGCTGACATCCTGCGCACCCCAGGCAATGGCCGCATCGTGACCATCCAGCGCCTGTGCGACCTGAGCCAGGTAAGGATAGGGCACACAGACAGCCAGCTCGGCACCGGACACTCGACCCGACTGCTCAAGCAAGGCCGACAACAGCCGGGCATTCTCTGCCAGACTGCCGTTCATTTTCCAATTGCCTATGACCAGGCGACGCATTGCGGTGGTATTCACTCGATGGATACTGAGATCTGGCCCGATTTGGGCGCACATGAAAACCCGCTATTGTAGCGTGTGTTGCGCCCGGCGTGTTGTACCACCCAACACAACAGCACCATCAAGCCGTCAGCAGGATTTTCCCGGTATGACCGCTCGACTCCATCAACGCATGCGCCTGCGCCGCGTCACGCAACGGAAAGGTGGCATGGACAACCGGCCTGATCTTCTTCTGCTCGATCAGCGGCCAGACCCGTTCGCGCAAGGACTGTGCGATCTGCGCCTTGAACTCGACAGAGCGGGGACGCAGGGTAGAGCCGGTCAGGGTGATGCGACGCAACAGGATATGACTCATGCTGATTTCGGCCTTGCCGCCCCCCAGCAGTGCGATGACGACGATACGTCCATCATCGGCAATGCAGCGCAGGTTGCGATTGATATAGTCGCCTGCCACCATATCCAGGATCACATCCACGCCACGTCCATCCGTGGCCGCCTTTACGACATCCACATAGTCTTGCGTGCGGTAGTTGATGCCCCGTGTCGCCCCCAGTGCCTCGACGGCACGCACCTTGTCGTCACTGCCGACCGTGGCATAGACCTCGTGCCCCAGCGCATGGGCGATCTGGACCGCCGTCGTACCGATCCCGCTGGCACCACCATGCACCAGCAGGCGCTCACCCGGTGCCAGCGCGCCGCGATCGAACACATTGCTCCAGACCGTGAAACAGGTTTCGGGCAACCCTGCTGCATCGACCGCCGACAAGCCTGCCGGCACAGGCAGGCAGTTGCTGGCCGGCGCAACGCAGTATTCAGCATAACCACCACCCGGTGTCAGGGCACACACCGCATCACCGATCCGAAAGCCGCCAGCTTGCGCATCACCTGCCACGATTTCGCCCGACACCTCGAGCCCCGGCAGATCGGAAGCCCCCGGCGGCGGCGCATAGCTGCCCATGCGCTGGAATACATCGGGTCGATTGATACCTGCTGCCACCACCCGGATCAGCACCTCCCCGGGACCAGGCTCCGGGATGGCACGCTCGACAGGCACCAGTACGTCCGGGCCACCCGGTTTGGAGATTTCGATTGCCAGCATGATGCGGATTCCTGTGTTGTCTGTGTCCGTTTTTTGCCGGACCTTTGCCTTGGATGTTGCAAATCGATTATCATGGCGCCCTTCATGCTGCTACGATGCAAGATCGCAGAGCACGAAACCTTCCATGAAGACCCCATGGAGTGTACACAAGGAAGCGTGGCAGAGTGGTCGATTGCACCGGTCTTGAAAACCGGCAAGGGTTTGCGCCCTTCGTGAGTTCGAATCTCACCGCTTCCGCCAGATCAGCCCGAGTGGTGAAATTGGTAGACACAAGAGACTTAAAATCTCTCGGCCTTGCGGTCGTACCGGTTCGATTCCGGTCTCGGGCACCAGCCAGATCAATCACTTGCCTTATGCTGAAAGACCGTCGATTTCAAGTCTGGCTTGTCATCTTCGCCGTGGTTGCCATCCCGCTGGTGGCTTGGCTGTGGCCTCGCAGCCCGCAACACCCTTCCATAGGCGGAGGGTCGTACGATCTGAGCGGTTTTGTCTACACGCTTTGTCTGCTCGCCTTCAGTGGCCTGTGGTCCCTGGTTGCCCTTCTCACAGCCTTCAGCCGTGACAATGCCTGGGCGGCCAGGCGTGCCTACTGGCTGGCTGGCGTCAGTGCCACAACCTTCGTTGCAGCACTGATCGCATTTGGCGACAACCTGTAATTATTATTCAGGCACACGCACACCTGACGATATGGCCTGCCTTATTTCTTTCTCAGCACGCCACTCAGGATCGACAGAACGGCGAGAACCAGAAAAACAAAAAACAGAATCTTGGCAATCCCTGCCGCGCCAGCAGCAATACCGCCAAACCCCAGTACGGCCGCAATGATTGCGATCACGAAGAAAACCGCAGCATAATAAAGCATCAGTCACCTCCCGGTTAAGCCAGTTTATGGGTGCTTCCTGCCAAATACGTACCGCCGGTCAGGGATTGCGCTTGAAAAACTCGCGCACTTCTTTCTCTGCCTGATCCCTGGTCTTGCCATAGCGCTCCTGCACCAGCCCGACCAGACGCTCGGCATTGCCTTCGGTTCGGGTCAACTCGTCATCGGTCAGCTCGCCCCATGCGGCCTTGGCCTTGCCTGTCAACTGCTTCCATTTTCCAGCGACAATATCATTATTCATTGATCAGCTCCTGAAAAATAGCGACTCACTATTTATTGGCCATAAAATCATCGAGAATCGCAGTTCATGAAATAACGACCACTTCTTTATTATATGGATCACACCTAAAAAAATTAATTCGTTCATGTGAACCAATGATTTTTATACTGGCACACAGATTTCACTACTGCAAGAATAAATTTATTTTTTAAATTTAAATTTTCGTTTCATTCAAACGCAACAGGCTCCGGGGCATCCCGAGCAATGTGACCATGCAGGCGCACAGGCTTGCATGCAACTCCCTCTCTCCCCCAAAAAGCCTCTTGCAAAAGAAAAATCAGTCTGCTATAGTTCTTCCTCTTTGCTGAACACGCAGTTCGTGCAACAGCAAATGCGCCCGTAGCTCAGTTGGATAGAGTACTTGGCTACGAACCAAGGGGTCGTGGGTTCGAATCCTGCCGGGCGCACCAATTTGAAGGGGTCTTCCATGCGGAAGACCCCTTTTCGTTTGGCTGTCGCAGGTTACGGATAGCCCCATTAACCTTATTACCGCAAAAACTCGATCACGGTACGCTCGAACTGCTCCGGCTGATCCAGCATGATGAAGTGAAAACTGTCATCGATGCGCCTGAAAACGACCTCCGGCACTTCGCCATAAGCCGTACGGAAGGTTGTATCGACGCTGGCAACCGGCACACCATACGCTGTGTCATAGGCGTAGACCACTTCCACGGGTACCGCGATACGGCTGATTTCCCCCCGCAGATCTGTCGTCATCAACTCATGACTGGCATTGGCCACAGTCTGCCGGTCGGAGCGCATGCTGGCAGCAAGCAACGCAGGCCTGGCGGCCTCATTGCGCACAAGGCTGGCAAGCGCGGCCGCCTGCATGGTTTCGGCCTGCGCATCCGTTGCAGCCAGCCAGGCCGCCCGGAACACCTCGGCACCCGGCCGGGCCGCCTCGCTGGTAGCCGCCGGATCGAACAACAAGCTGTAAAAAGGCAAGGCATCGACGATCATCAACTTGCCCACCTGACCAGGATGACGGGCACCCAGCATCAAAGCTGCCTCCCCTCCCAGCGAGTGACCGATGATGACCGGTCTGTCCAGGCGCTCTTGCTCGATGTAATCAGCAATGGCCTCGGCCACCGGCGCAACCACAGGCCCATCGGACCCGCCGGCAACGGGAGGCGCTCCAGCGAACCCGGCCACCTGCACGAGATGCAGCCGATGGGTCTGCCGCAGACGATCCGCCAGGCCGGACCAGACGTCGCGCGACGACGCCATGCCCGGTACCAGAATGACATCCGGCCCCTCCCCCTCGACCACCACGGAAATCCGGTCGTGTCCGACACTCTCGGCATCAATCACCTCGGATTGAGCCAAGGCGGCGTTGGATAGGGAGAACGACAGTCCGATGGCTGTCAGCATAGTCGATAGGCGCATGGAGTTCTTCCTTTGTGTGTATAGCCCTTAATGTAAGGTAAACTTTACTTATTGACAAGAAAACACGACATACTCAAAGTCATGTATTCCCCATCCATATCCTCTTTCCTCTATGGGCTGTCACGCCATGCACACCCGCGCCGCTACCTCAAGCATCCCTTCGCCCACCCGCACCTACATGATCCGCACCGCCGCATTCATGGGCATCTATGTGCTGCTCAATCTGGCCGCCATCCTGGGGGTGTTCGACGGCATTCTCGGACAGGCGTTCGGTTGGATCCTGGCAGTGGCAGTGGCGCTGCCCGTGGCGGCCCAGATCTGGGCCACCCTGCGGCTCATGGCAGACAGTGACGAATACGTGCGTGCCATCGTTGCCAAGAACTTCATCATCTCGGCAGGTGCCACCATGGCCCTGTGGAGTACCTGGGGATTCGGGGAAACCTACGCAGCAGCCCCGCACCTGCCGGGCTGGCTCATCTATCCGGTGTTCTGGGGCATATACGCCCTGGTGTCTCCCTTTGTTCGCACAAGCCGCTGAAACATGAAAAACAGATTGCGAGTACTGCGCGCCGAGGCCGGCTGGACACAGGCCGACGTCGCGACGCGCCTGGGTGTCTCGCGCCAGGCGGTCAACGCACTGGAAACCGGAAAGCACGATCCTTCCCTGGATCTGGCATTCCGGATCAGCGTCCTTTTCGAGCGCCCGGTTGAAGACATCTTCGAAAACCCCCACACCATCCGGTAAGAGGAAGTTTTCCCCATCCATTGTGGACAACCCTGGGCACAACCCCGGCACATGTAGCGCAAACGACACAACCATGCGCGCCGCCGGTTCCCTGCGCAAGAAAAGCGCAGCCCTGCGACAGTCCTGTAAGATGCGCACCCATGCTTTCCATGTCCCTGACCACACCACCTGTCTGCGTACTCGATGCCTGCGTACTGATGTCGGGCATCGTGCGCCCCTTCCTGCTGAGGCTGGCCGATGCCGGTTGCCTGCGTCCGGCATGGAGCCCTCGCATCGGCGAAGAATGGCGACGCAACGCGACACGTATCTGGCAGGTCGAGCCGCAGGTGCTGGAACAGGCCTGGGACGACATGCAACAGCAGTTTCCACAGGCCCTGACCCCCGATCCATCGCAGTGGGAATCGGGCCTGCACTACAGCGACCCCAAGGACTGGCATGTCATTGCAGCCGCCCGCCACATCCAGGATCAGTTGCAACAGCAATCTGATACAACGGACACACTGACCTGGATCATCACCTGGAACCTCAAGGATTTCAATCGTTCCGAGCTGCGCCGCCTGGGCTTGCGGGCCATGACACCGGATATGCTGATGCAGGCCCTCTGGCCGGCGCATGCCGATGCCATCATCGCGGCACTGGCTCAGGCCCCCGACGATGCCCTGACATTGGGCCGCACAGACACCGATCTCCATGCCATTCTGAAACGCGAGCGGCTATTCTGGCTGGGTGGCAGGCTGCAGCCCTGATTCCGGGCCTGGCCTGAACACTGCAAAGCCCTGTTCAAACCGCTAAAATAGTCGTTTGCCTCCTGTATCGGCACAGTGTCCGAAACAGCCTGCCCGCACACGCTTTCCGTCTTTCTGACCGATCATTGCCTGCCATGTCGCATTCCTCCACGCCGCTGCCGGCACCCGCAGATATCCTGGCCCGCCTGAGCGCCGAACTCGACGCGCCCATTCTCCTGACCCAGCCTGACGACATCGCGCCCTACGTGCGCGACTGGCGCGGCATGTACCAGGGTCAGGCCGTGGCGGTCCTGCGCCCGCGCAATACAGAAGAAGTGTCGCATTGCGTGCGCCTGTGCCACGAACTGCGTGCGCCCATTTCCCCCCGTGGCGGCAATACCGGGCTATGCGGTGGTGCCACCCCGGATCAGGACCCGCGCAACGTGGTCATCAGCCTGGACCGGATGAACCAGATCCGCACTATCGACACGCTGGCCAACGTCATGGTGGCCGATGCCGGCTGCATTCTGGGCGAACTGCAGCGTGCCGCCGAGGCCGAACACCGCTTTCTGCCCCTGAGCCTGGCGGCACAGGACTCCTGCGTGATCGGTGGCAACGTCGCCACCAATGCGGGAGGCATCAATGTCGTGCGCTACGGCATGACCCGCGATCTGGTCCTGGGCCTGGAAGTCGTGCTGCCTGACGGTGAAATCTGGAACGGGCTGAATACGCTGCGCAAGGACAACACCGGATACGACCTCAAGCAACTGTTCATCGGTGCAGAGGGTACGCTGGGCATCATTACCGGCGTAGTCCTCAAGCTGTTACCACAGTGCACGGCGCGCGGCGTGGCCCTGGCCGCAGTCGACAACCCGCAACATGCACTGGAACTGTTCAGCCTGCTGTACCGCAGTTGTGGCCAGCGCATCCAGGCTTTCGAGTACTTCACCCACGATTGCCTGGAACTGGTGCAGACACACGTGCCGCAGATGCGCTCGCCCTTCGATGCGCCCTACGCAGGCTACGTGCTGATCGAGCTGGGCGACACCACCGACGAGGCAGGCCTGTCGGCACTGCTCGAAGAGGCACTGGGCGAAGCACTGGAGCAGGAACTGTGCGTGGATGTGGTGATCTCCACGTCGCTGGCGCAGACCACCCAATTCTGGCGCATGCGCGAAGAGATTTCGGAGGCTCAGCGCGCCGACGGCCCGCACCTCAAGCACGATATCTCGCTACCCATCGGTCAGATCCCGGACTTCATGGCATCCGCCGCCCAACGGGTCGAGGCGACCCGTCCCGGTACGCGCCTGTTCGTATTCGGCCACTTCGGCGATGGCAACCTGCACTACAACCTGTCTCGCCCGGAAGGTGCCGCCACCCGTTGGGCTGCCGATGAGGGAGATGCCCTGACCGAGGCAGTCTACGACGAAGTGATCAGGCACGGTGGCAGCATCAGCGCCGAGCACGGAATCGGCCAGCTCAAGCGTCATGCCTTCCTGGAATACAAGGATCCGCTGGCACTCAAGCTGATGCGGCAGATCAAACAGGCGCTCGATCCGCATGGCATCATGAATCCTGGCAAGGTACTGTAAAGCAGCCGCTCTCGAACAGGCCCCGCAAGGGGCCTGTTCCACATCAGAACTGATAGCGCAGTGTCAGCATGGCATTGCGCGTCGGTGCGTACAGTCCGGTATGGAAGGTCTGGTCCAGACCCTGCAGGTATTTTCTGTCGAACACGTTATTGATATTCAACGTGGCCGACAACTGATGACTGAAATCATAGCGCGTCATCAGGTTCACCACGGCATATGCCGACTGCTGACCCTGCAACACCACACCAGGCAAATCCCACGTCGTGGCACTGTAGTGAATGCGACTCTGCCAATTGACGCCGCCGCCCAGCGTCAGTCGGTTCAGATCACCCGGCAACCTGTAAGTCGTCCACAGCTTGGCCATATGGCGCGGAAAGATCGTGCGGATCTGTTCGCCGTCGGCATTCATGGAGAGAGCATAGTTATAGCTCAACCCCAGTTGCCAGCCAGGCAGGACCTCACCCGCCAGTTCCATGTCCAGACCCGTGGTCTTCGCACCCTTGACCGCACGATAGGCGGCTTCCACCGGTGAAGTCCCCGGCACGGTCTGTCCCGGATCGAGCTCGGCCAGGTTGTCCTGACGGATCTGATAGAGCGCGATCGCGCTGTTGAGCCGCCCCTCCAGGAACTCGCTCTTGAGACCGATTTCGAAATTGTCTCCCTTGCGCGGGTCAAGTACGGCCCCGCTGCTGTCGCGCTGGCTCTGCGGCTTGAAAATACTGGTGTAGCTGGCATAGGCCGAATGCGTATCGTCAAGATCGTAGACAATGCCGGCATAGGGCGTCACCACGCCGGATTCGCGCATGCGGGTGATCTTGTTGTTACGTGCCAGGGCCGGACTGACATAGATCTGAGACAGCTGGTAGTCATAGCTGCTGACGCGCGCACCCACGATTACAGCCAGATCATCACGTGGCCTCAGACGCAGGGCGGCGTAGGCACCACGCTGTTTCTGCCAGCCGTCGTAATCCATCAGCTTTTCCCCGGTCACGGCTGGCCCTGCCGTCTGATTGCCCCAGTCATGGATATTGACGTAGCGCCCTTCGATACCGGCACCCCGCATGGGTTCGTGGTGATTTTCGTATTCGGTCCAGTTGACACCCAGTACGGCATCATGGCGTCGGCCCCATAGCTCGAACGGTCCCTGGAACTGGGCATCGATTCCGCTCTGGCGCTGCGCAGCGCGGCCAAGTCCCCCATACAGTCGCACGCCTTCACCGGTATCCCGATCCGGAAAACCCCAACTTGCCGCGGCCCCCGAGAACTTGCGCGTGCCTTCAAGATGATTGGCCGACACCTTGAAAGTCCAGTCCGCAGGCAATTGCTGCTCCACACTCAGAAACGTGTTGTAGACCCTCATTTCGTTGCGGTTCCAGCGTGCCGCCGCATTGTCCGAGGCATCGAAATCAGTCTGCGAGCCATCGTTGTAGAACAGAGGCAATCCGGTAGAGGACTGGCCGCGTGGATTGGTATGTTGGTAATCCACCCCCAGCGTGACCAGCGTACTGTCGGTGACATCGGCCTCCAGCACACCATACAGCACCGTCTTGTTCTGGCTGTAGTAGTCGATATGGGTATTGCCTTCCTCATGGGCTCCCACGACCCTGCCTCTCAGGCGGCCATTGGCGGCCAGCGGACCGGACAGGTCCAGTTCGGCGCGGTAGCGATCCCATGAACCACCACTGACGGCAACATGCCCCTGGAATTCATGCGTGGGTTTCTTGCGGACCAGATTCAACGTCCCGGACGGGTCCCCTGCCCCGGTCATCAGGCCGGCTGCGCCGCGCAAGACTTCGACCCGATCATAGATGGCCATGTCCGACTGGCTCTGGGGAATATTCTGCGACACAATATCCATGGCCGTCACGATGCCATCGAGCTGGAAATTGTCGATGGCATAACCGCGCGAATAGATCGTATAGCGGCTTGCACCGACATTCTCTATCGAGATGCCCGGTGTCTGGTTCAATACTGCTTCGACGCTGTTGAGTCCTTCGTCCTCGATACGCTGGCGTGTCACTACGCTGATGCTCTGTGGTGTCTCGCGCAGCGTCATCGGCAGGCGCGTGGCCGTACGCGACACACCCGCCACGGCATAACTGCCGCTGCCTTCGGTAGCCGCATCGGAAGCCCCGCGCACCGTGACTGTATCCAGGGCCTGCACATCCGCAGCAGGCGCGCGCTCCAATGTCAGCACGCCACTTGTCGTCACACGCAGCACAAGGTCACTCCCTGCCAGCGCCTGCCGGACGGCCTGCTCGGCCGTCAGGTCACCACGTACTGCAGGTGCCTGCAGGCCACGCGTCAACGATGGGGAGACCGAGATCAGGCGTCCGCTACGGGTAGCAATGGCATTAAGAGTTTCGGCCAGCGGCGCTGTCGGCAGGTCGAATGTCTGGATTTCCGCACTGCCCTGCTCCGCCCTGACCTCCTGGTGCCAGAGAGTGGGAATGCACAGCGCCAGGGAAATGGCTGCCGCCAGGATGCCTGGACGAAACGGCATGTACTGCTTGTTCATTGAAACGCTCCTGATAGATATTTCGTGTTGTGTTCAGGAGGTATGTGCATTGAAACCGACACCATCGGACACGCAGTTACAAATTGGCCAGATGGCCTCGGCAAATCATGCAGGCATCAACGAGGCCGCACCATGACGATCCAGCGGCTGTAGTAATCGATACGCAGAGGCTGCGTCTCGGCCAGGGCACGCAGCGTCCGGTCGGTGTCGTCCAGCGAAAACACACCCTGCACGCGCAGGTCAGCCACGGCGGGATCAATCCGGATAATGCCACTGCGGTAGGGCCGCAGCCGGTCCAGGACATCGGACAAAGGCGCATCCAGCACTGCCAGACGCCCGTGCAGCCAGGCATCCGCATCCATGGACACAGACGCAAGGCCAGCCCGATGCACGCCATCGATATCGATCCAGGCCTGACTGCCTGCATCAAGCCGCAATGATGTGTTGCCAGCAGGATCTTTTGTCTGATTGGCAGAGACCTGTACCGCATGCTCCTGCACGCTGACCCAGGTACGCCCCGCATCGGGATCGCAACGTACCAGGAAGCGCGTACCCAGCGCCCGCACCTGTCCCTGTGCCGTACGAACGACAAAAGGCCTGCCCGGATCGGGTGCCACCTGCACCAGCAACTCACCGGCATGCAGCGTCAATGATCGCTGGCTGGCGTCGAACACCATGTCCACGGCAGAGGCGGCATTGAGATAAAGCGCGCTGCCGTCGGCCAACTGCCGTTGCAGCCGTTCTCCGATCCCGGTGCGCAGATCGGCCAGCATGGGCCTTGACCACTGCACACCTTCCCGCACCAGCAAAGCCGCCGCCCCTGCGCCCAGCCCAAGCCCGAGCAAGCTCTTGAGCGCACCGCGACGACGCGGCAGGGTCAGTATTTCGCGGGCTTGCCGGGCCTGGCCGATAGCACGCTGATCCACCCCTCGGACAGCAGCGGGAATATCGAGACGCGTCTGCAGGCGTGCCCAGGCATTGACATGATCGGGACTCTGGGCCAGCCAGCGCTCGAAATCCGCCTGCTGCACAGGGTCCGGCGTTTTCCCGGCCCCCTGGCTTTGCAGGCGCACCGCCCAGTCAATGGCTTCGTGGATGGTACGTTCCAGCCTGGTGGTATTCGTCATGCAGCCCACTCCGCCAGATAGCAACAGGTCATGGCCTGCCGGATATAGCGACCAACCGTGCGCACCGATACATTGAGGCAGACGGCAATTTCTTCATGGCTCATGCCATCAAGCTGGTTGCACAGGAAAGCCGTGCGCGCCTCTATCGTCAGCGTTGACAGGGCACTGTCCAGCAGGCGGATCGCTTGCATCACCAGGAACTGGTCTTCGGGAGAAGGGGCCAGCGCTTCAGGCAGCAACGCCAGGCGTTCGAGATAGGCCCGCTCGAGTTCGGCACGCCGCTGAAAACGATACAGCAGGCGCTGCGCGATCGTGGTCAGGAACGCCCGGGGCTCGCCCAGTGAGAGGGGATCGACACGCGAACGGATGATTTCGACGAACGTGTCTGCCGTCAGGTCTTCAGCATCGGCATGGTTGCGCGTGCGCCTGCGCAACCGGGACAACAGCCAGCCGTGGTGGTCCAGATACAACGTCCGAACAGCGGATTTGGGATCGGCAGGAGACTCCGACATCGGTCAACATCAAATGAAAACGGAAAGCATAATCAAACAAATATAGCATGAGAAGCTTTCCGATTATCGTGATGAGCAAACCAACCAGCATTGCGCCAAAAAGCGCTCAGTGACCGTGATCCCCAGCCAGGAATCCGGCCGCATTGAGGCGTGCAATCACATCCTGCACATGCGCATGATCGCGAGTCTGGATTACGAAATCGACCTCGACATCCTGCACGGGCAGTGCCGTGAAGGCGCGCTGGTGATGCACTTCGGTCACGTTGGCATGGGCATCGGCGATCAATTGCGTGGCGCGTGACAGCGCACCCGGCAGATCACGCAACTTGACCCGGATGCGTGCCAGGCGACCTGCCCGCACCATACCGCGCTCGATCAGGTCAGCCAGCATCAGGGGGTCGATATTGCCTCCCGTCAGCACCAGCCCGATGCGGCGTCCGCGATAATCCATGCGCCCGTCCTTGCGCGCTCGCAGCAAAGCTGCCAGGCCGGCAGCCCCCGCCCCTTCGACGACGGTCTTTTCGATTTCGAGCAGCATGACGATGGCATGCTCGATATCGCTTTCATCGACCAGTTCGATACGATCCACATGCCGCGCCACGACCTCGCGGGTCAAGTCGCCTGGCGACTTGACCGCAATTCCTTCGGCAATCGTATAGTGGCCCGACTCCCGCACCTGTCCGGTAATCGCAGAAAACATGGCAGGGAAACGTTCGGTCTGCACGCCGATCACCTGGATATCCGGCCGCAACCCCTTGGCCGCCGCCGCAATGCCCGAGATCAGGCCACCACCACCAATGGGTACGACCAGCATATCCAGGGCCGGCTGCACGTCCAGCATTTCCAGCGCGACCGTGCCCTGCCCTGCCATCACCAGGGCATCGTCGTAGGGATGGATCATGATCAGGCCGCGTTCGTGCGCCAGCACTTCGCCGTGGGCCTTGGCATCATCGAACGTCTCGCCGTGCAGAACTACCTCGGCACCGAAGCGGCGCGTATTGGCTACCTTGACGGTCGGTGTGAAGCGGGGCATCACGATCACTGCCGGCACATTCATGCGTTGTGCATGATAGGCCACGCCCTGGGCATGATTGCCGGCCGACACGGCGATCACACCCTGCTGCCGCTCAACCTCGGTCAGCGCCAGCATCCGGTTCAGGGCACCGCGCTCCTTGAACGAAGCCGTGAACTGCAGATTTTCGAATTTGAGCCAGAGTTCGGCACCGACAATGTCGGACAGCGTGCGCGACAGCACGAACGGCGTATTCTGCACCTGGCCGCCGATATTCGCCTTGGCCAGCCTGACTGCATCCAGATCGATCATCCCGAATCCTTGAAATGAAAAATGCCCCCACGCTTGTCGCTGTGCGCCGGCGCTACCCCCACAAAGGGGGTGTTTTTTATCTTGGGACGGCCCGGCGACAAAAAATGGCACCCTGAGGTGCCATTATGCTACTTGACCATACCCGCCGACAGAGGTCGGCGGATATGTGCAGGCCGATTACTCGGCCGTGTTGTCTGCAGCCGCAGCCGGTTCGGCACCCGGTGCTGCCGGACCGCCCTGCTGTTCGATGCCACCGATGGCCTTGACCGACAGGCGCAGACGGCCCTTGTCATCAGCCTCGATGACCTTGACGCGAACGTGCTGACCCACCTTGAGCACATCATTGATGTTGGCGATGCGGTAGTTGGCAATCTCGGAGATATGCAGCAGACCATCACGACCCGGCAGGACCTGCACGATGCCGCCGAAGTCCAGCAGACGCAGCACGGTACCTTCGTAGACCTGACCCACCTCGACATCGGCCGTCAGTTCGGCGATGCGACGCTCGGCGTCCTTGGCGCGCTCCAGATCCACGCTGGAGATCACGATGGTGCCATCGTCGGAGATATCGATCTGTGCACCGGTTTCTTCGGTCAGCGCACGGATGGTGGCACCGCCCTTGCCGATCACATCGCGGATCTTCTCGGGGTTGATCTTCATGGTCAGCATGCGCGGTGCGAACGCAGACAGCTCCTGGCGCGACTCGCCCAGTGCATCGCGCATCTTGCCGAGGATGTGCAGGCGGCCTTCGCGGGCCTGAGCCAGCGCAACCTGCATGATTTCCTTGGTGATGCCCTGGATCTTGATGTCCATCTGCAGCGCGGTGATACCGTTTTCGGTACCCGCCACCTTGAAGTCCATGTCGCCCAGGTGATCCTCATCGCCCAGGATGTCGGTCAGCACGGCAAACTTGTTGTCTTCCTTGATCAGGCCCATGGCCACGCCAGCCACGTGATCACCCACCGGCACGCCGGCATCCATCATGGCCAGTGAACCGCCGCAGACCGATGCCATCGACGAAGAGCCATTGGACTCGGTGATCTCGGACACCAGACGGATGGTGTACTGGAAATCCTGAGGTTCGGGCAGCAGGTGCACCAGGGCACGCTTGGCCAGACGGCCGTGGCCGATCTCGCGGCGCTTGGGCACACCGATGCGACCGGTTTCGCCGGTGGCGAACGGTGGCATGTTGTAGTGGAGCATGAAGCGATCGCGGTACTCGCCCATCAGTGCATCGATGATCTGCTCATCCTGCTTGGTACCCAGCGTGGCCACAACCAGCGCCTGGGTTTCGCCACGGGTGAACAGGGCGCTGCCGTGCGCGCGCGGCAACACGCCCAGGCGTACGCTGATCGGACGCACGGTGCGGGTGTCGCGGCCGTCGATGCGGGGCTCGCCGTTGAGGATCTGGCCACGCACGATGCGCGACTCCAGATCAAACAGGATGTTGTCGACTTCGACCGAGTCCGGTGCAGACTGGCCTTGCGCTTGCGCATCGGCAGCCAGCTTGGCATGAACTTCGGCATAGACCTGCGACAGCTGGGCCGTACGGGCCTGCTTTTCACGGATCTGGTAGGCGGTCTGCAGGCCGCTTTGTGCGGTAGCCGAAACAGTGGCGATCAGCGCTTCGTTGCGCGCTGCAGGCTGCCAGTCCCAGGCCGGCTTGCCGGCTTCTGCGGTCAGGTCACGGATGGCCTGGATGACTTGCTGCAGTTGCTCGTGACCGAACACCACACCGCCGAGCATCACTTCTTCGGACAGTTGCTTGGCTTCGGATTCGACCATCAGCACGGCATTGTCGGTACCGGCGACAACCAGGTCCATCTGCGAACCCTTGAGCTGGCTGGCAGTGGGGTTGAGTACATACTGGCCATCGATGTAGCCGACGCGGGCAGCACCGATCGGGCCATTGAAGGGGATGCCGGAGATGGCCAGCGCAGCCGACGAACCGATCATGGCAGCGATGTCGGGATCGATCTCGGGATCGACCGACAGCGTGTGGATCACGACCTGGACTTCGTTGTAGAAACCTTCGGGAAACAGCGGACGCAGCGGACGATCGATCAGGCGCGAGGTCAGGGTTTCCTTTTCGGAAGGCTTGCCTTCGCGCTTGAAGAAACCGCCGGGAATGCGGCCGGCGGCGTAGGTCTTCTCGATGTAGTCAACGGTCAGCGGGAAGAAGTCCTGGCCGGGCTTGGCTGTCTTGCGGGCCACGACGGTCGCCAGCACAACGGTGTCCTCGATCGACACCTTGACGGCGCCGGAAGCCTGGCGGGCGATCTCGCCCGTTTCCAGCACCACAGTGTGCTGGCCGTACTGGAACGATTTGCTCACTTTGTTGAACATAGATTTTTTCCTTGCAAATAAAAAACCGTGGCCGCTGCGATGAAATCGCATCGACCACGGTTGCTTTTACCGGATGCCGGTCCTGTCGATCACTTGCGCAGGCCGAGCTTTTCGATCAGAGCACGGTAGGCGTCAGGATTGCGACCCTTGAGGTAGTCCAGCAGCTTGCGACGGCGGCTGACCATGCGCAGCAGACCGCGACGCGAGTGGTGATCTTTCTTGTGCTCTTTGAAGTGACCCGTCAGTTCGTTGATGCGGGCGGTCAGCAGTGCGACCTGGACTTCAGGGGAACCGGTGTCGCCCTGGGCACGTTGGAATTCGGCGACGATGTCGGACTTCTTGATATCAGCAACAGACATTTCTATCCTCGTATGTACTGGCGTCAGGGCCGAGGAGCCTTGACGTGGAATGATAAAAAAACAAACGGTCGCATGCACGACCGTTCTGACTTCTGCAATCGCATTCGGTGTGGTGGGTGCTGAGGGGCTCGAACCCCCGACCTACGCCGTGTAAAGGCGCCGCTCTACCAACTGAGCTAAGCACCCGGAGGCACCACTCGCAATGCAAACGCGAATGCGATTATAGCAGAAATTTAGTTCACTGCGTCCTTCAGGCTCTTGCCGGGACGGAACTTGGGCAGGCGAGCCTCTTTGATCTTGAGTTCTTCGCCGGTGCGGGGATTGCGGCCGGTGCGGGCAGCACGGGTCGACACAGCGAAGGAACCGAAGCCAACCAGGGTCACGGTATCGCCGTTCTTGAGCGTGGTCGTCACGGCATCCACAAATGCATCCAGCGCACGCGCAGCGGAGGCTTTGGAGATGTCGGCTTCACTGGCGATGTGATCGATGAGCTCTGTTTTGTTCATTGAAGTAATACCCCTATGCAAGGTCGTGAAATTAAATGTGCAAGCCAGAGCGCCAGACTACGGAACGGCCTGGCACAGCCTGGAACCTCCCCCTGGCGCCTGCACGTTGCAATGCCCGAACAGTTTCGGCCGGGCAAGATGTGGCAGACACAGACGCGTATTAAGCCCGTTCAGGGCCCGCACTGTCAAGCTGCGCCTGCCTCCGGACAATCCCGCATTGCTGCGCGAGCATCCGAAAAAAGCGCATTATGCCAGCATTTTTTTCAGGGCTGCCCCGAAATCATCAATCAGATCATCGATTTCTTCAATTCCGACCGAAACACGGATCAGACTATCGGCAATTCCCATCTGCGCACGACGCTCTGCACCCATTTCATGGTAGATGGTGTGTGCAGCGGGCAACGCCAGCGTACGCGTATCGCCCACATGGGTGGACAGGATCACGACCTGCAGCAGGTTGAGAAATTCGAAGCAATCAATGCCTTCGGCCAACTCCACGCCCAGCAGCGCACCGTAGCGGTTGCCGAACAGCTCGCCAGCCCGCGCATGCTGGGGATGCTGTGCCAGGCCTGGATAATGCACGCGCGCAACGCCAGGATGCACCTCCAGGAAACGGGCCAGTGCCAGCGCGTTGTCGCAGGCTCGAGCCATGCGCAGCGCCAGCGTCTCGCAGCCGATCGCAATCCGATGTGCCGTCTCGGAAGACAGCGTGCCACCCATGTCGCGCAAGCCTTTTTTCTTGATCTGGGTCAGCCCCCAGGAGGTGGGCTTGCCTCCCTTGTAGGCATCATAGATATTGGGATAGGCGCTCCAGTCGTAAAGCCCTGTGTCGGTGACCGAGCCGCCCAGTGCGTGCCCATGCCCGCCCATGTACTTGGACAGGGAATTCATGACCAGCGAGGCACCCACCGTAGCCGGACGGAACATCCACGACGAGGTCATGGTGTTATCGACGACATAGACAAGATTGCGTGCCTGGCATAACGCGCCGATGGCCGCCAGATCAGCGATCTGCGTGCCCGGATTGGCGATCGTCTCGGCAAAGACCATGCGGGTTTCGGGCCGCAGCGCCGCTTCGACCTGGGCCACATCGGTGGCATCGACCAGCGTTACCTCCACGCCCAGCGCACTGAGCGTGCCCAGCAGACTGTTGGTATTGCCGAAAATATACTGGCTGGCCACCAGATGGTCACCGGCGCGCAGCAGACTGACGAAGATCCCTGCCAGCGCCGCCATGCCTGTGGCGAACGAGACCGTACCGACACCGGCCTCCATCACGCTGACCTTGCTCTCAAGCGCGGCGGTGGTTGGCGTACCCTGGCGCCCATAGCTGAAGCCCGGGCGCCCCTGGAACACGGCCACCAGATCGCGTACGTCATCGTAGCGATAGGCGGCTGCCGTATGCATGGGCTGGTGAGTGGCACCGTACTCGATGGATTGACGGCGGTCGGAGTGCAGGATGGATGAAGTAAAGCCGTGCGAGGCCATGATGAATCTACTTGCAGAAAATGGAAATCAGGATTGTCGCTGGCGTACGGTTTCGTACAGGCAGACGGCAGATGCCACACTGACATTGAGGCTTTCGACCGACCCGAGCATCGGGATGCGCACCAACTGGTCGCAGCTTTCACGGGTCAGTCGGCGCATGCCCTCGCCCTCGGCCCCCATGACCCATGCCATGGGGCCGGCAGCATCGACAGCATGCAGTGTATCAGTCGCCTGATCATCGGTACCGACCAGCCAGATGCCACATTCCTTCAGGTGACGCATCGTGCGCGCCAAATTTGTGACGGTTATATAGGGCACTGTATCGGCCGCACCGCAGGCAACCCGTTGCACCGCCGGCGTCAGTCCAACCGAACGGTCACGCGGGGCCACCACGGCATGCACGCCAGCAGCATCTGCCGTGCGCAGGCAGGCCCCCAGATTGTGGGGATCGGTCACGCCATCCAGAATCAGAAGCAACGGTGGCACAGTGATGCTTTCAAGCACTTCATCGAGGTCGACAGCCAGTTCGCGGGCCTCGACCACAGCGACTACGCCCTGGTGGCGCACGCCTTTGGCCAGCCCGTCCAGGCGCGCGGCATCGACCGCATGTACCCGGCAGCCATGCCGCTGGGCCTGATCAGTCAGCGACTGCATGCGCTTGTCGCGCCGACTGGCATCGACATAAAGTTCACGCACGGAATCAGGCGCATGGCGCAGCCGGGCCGTCACTGCGTGGAAGCCGCTCAATACTTGTGTTGCTTGCATAGGAAAATTGACTCGATAGATCCATCACCATGCCGCCCCCGTCCGGGAAAGCGGCGTGGCATACATTACACCATCACTTCTTGCCGCGACCGCCCCGCTTGGCGGCCGCCTTGCGTGCACCGGACTTGGCCGGAACATGCTCATCCGGACGCGTCCTGATTTCCGGCTGGCGCGCATCCTTGGCCTCCTTGCGGGCAGCAGCACGACGCTGGCTGGCCGTGGTGCCCTTGAGCGCCTCGGGCTTGGCCCCTGCGGCCTTCTTGATGCGTCGCCCACCCTGATCCTGCTGGGACTGACGCGCCGCCGCCTTGTTCAGCGCCTGGAATCCGGTTCCCTCGACCAGCCGGAATTCGATCCGGCGCGCCTCCAGGTCAACTCGGGCAACCTGCACCTGCACGGCATCCATCAGGCGATAACGCATGCCGGTACGCTCGCCGCGCAATTCGTGCAGGGCCTCGTTGAAGCTGAAATACTCGCTGCCCAGCTCGGACACATGAACCAGCCCTTCGACGTGCAGGGTATCGAGCGTGACGAAAATGCCGAAACCGGCCACGCCCGTGACCTTGCCGCTGAATTCTTCGCCCACTCGCTCACGCACGAACCAGCACTTGAGCCAGGCCTCCACGTCGCGGGAGGCTTCGTCGGCGCGGCGTTCGGTGGCCGACAGCATCAGACCCTGGCGCTCCCAGAGCGCATGTTCGCTTTCCTTGCGGGTGCCCACCGGCACCATCTTGACGATGGCGTCGGGAACATAGCGCCCCCGCTTGAGCAACGCCTTGATGACCCGATGCGTCAGCAGATCGGGATAGCGCCGGATCGGCGAGGTGAAATGGGTATAGGCCGGATAGGCCAGGCCAAAGTGGCCGACATTGTCAGGACTGTAGATGGCCTGCTGCATGGAACGCAGGCACATGGTCTGCACCAGCGCAAAATCGGGACGTGCCCGCGCGGCCTGGATGGTCGCGCCATAGTCGCTGGCGGCCGGTTCATCACCGCCCCCCAGCGTCAGGCCCAGCGTACGCAGAAACTCGCGCAGATCGGCCAGTTTTTCGGGCAACGGCCCCTCGTGGATGCGGAAAAGCCCCGGATGCTTGCTGCGCGCCATGAAATCGGCCGCGCAGGTATTGGCCGCGAGCATGCACTCCTCGATCAGCTTGTGCGCATCGTTGCGCACCATCGGCACGATCTGTTCGATCTTGCCCAGCGGGTTGCAGACGATGCGGGTTTCGACCGTATCGAAATCAATGGCACCACGCTTCTTGCGCGACTGAATCAATAATTGGTAGAGCTCATACAAACCCTGGAGCTGTGGCAGCACATGCTGCATGGCGCGCGCAGCAGGGCCGCTGCCATGCTGCAGTGCTTCCCATACCTCGGTATAAGTCGTACGGGCATGCGAATGGATGACAGCCTCGTAGAACTGATACGCCAAGACCTGTCCGGCCTTGGCACCCGTTGCCGGGATCACCATGTCGCATACCAGCGAAAGGCGGTCGACGGAAGGGTTGAGCGAGCACAGACCGTTGGACAGCGCCTCGGGCAGCATGGGGATTACGCGGCGCGGGAAATAGACGCTGGTACCACGCTCGAAGGCATCATGATCCAGCGCATCACCCGGCTTGACATAATGACTGACATCCGCAATCGCCACCAGCAGGCGCCAGGCGGGCCGCTTGCGCCCACCCGTACCCAGATCGATGGCTTCACAATAGACGGCATCGTCGAAGTCACGCGCATCCTCGCCATCTATCGTCACGAAAGGCAGATCACGCAGGTCAACGCGCCCTTTGAGATCCGAGGCACGCACTTCCTCCGGCAGCTTGCCGGCCTGTCGCTGCGCAGCTTCGGAAAATTCGACAGGCACATCGAACTTGCGCACCGCGATCTCGATCTCCATACCGGGGTCATCCACCTCGCCCAGCACCTCGATCACCCGCCCCAGCGGCTGGCTGTGGCGGGTCGGCTGCCCGGTAATCTCGACAGTGACGACCTGCCCATGCTCGGCATCACCGATCTCGTCCGGCGGAATCAGGATATCGTGCTTGATGCGCTGGTCTTCCGGCACCACGATGTGCACGCCGCGTTCATCCAGGAAGCGTCCCACCAGCCGGGCGGTGCGACGCTCCAGTACCTCGACGATGGTCGCTTCCGGCTTGCCACGATATTCGCCCGTGGGCTTGACCAGCACACGATCCCCGTGCAGCACCTTGCGCATCTCGCGGGGGGACAGGAAGAAGTCCGGGCCAGCACGATCTTCGCGCACCAGGAAGCCGAAACCGTCGCGATGCCCCACCACCTTGCCGGCCACGAAATCCAGCTTGGTCGCCAGCAGCAGCACCCCCTTGCGGTTGGGCATCAACTGCCCATCCCGCTCCATGGCACCCAGCCGCCGCTCAAAGCCGTCGAGCGTAGCCCGGCGCTTGAGCCCCATGCGCTGCGCCAGTTCTTCGGGCGACAGCGGTGACGGGGCATCGCGCAGGGCCTGAAGAATCGCTTCACGCGTCGGGACATCAGGATCGAAACCAGGGGGCAGTTGAGGCATAAGCAGAGGATGCAGCAATATATAGAGGAGTGAATCAAGGCACAGTTGTAGCAAAGATACACGTCAGGAACGCCCTGCGCACCAAAAAAATAAAAAAATGAGACATGGGGCTTGCAGGAACAATCGAGAACTGCATATAATGCCATTCTTCTGTGAACGGCAACGAACACAGAGTGCAGTGCCCAGATGGCGGAATTGGTAGACGCGCTAGCTTCAGGTGCTAGTGCCTTCGGGTGTGGAGGTTCGAGTCCTCTTCTGGGCACCAAGTATTCCGGTTGTGTTTCACTTCGCCAGAAACACAGTCAGCAATTCGCAGCATGCGAGTTTTCTGATAACGGACTGCAGTACGCGTGCATTGCACGAACGCCCAGATGGCGGAATTGGTAGACGCGCTAGCTTCAGGTGCTAGTGCCTTCGGGTGTGGAGGTTCGAGTCCTCTTCTGGGCACCAAATTCCAAGGATTCATCTCTGATGAATATGTAGAAAACCCGCACATGCGGGTTTTTTTACGTCCGCTTCCAGCCAGGTTGCCGGATAGATCAAATTACCTATTGCCCTCTGCAGAATCGTCTATTCGCGTGACTTATCACCCCAATAGCGGCATGGGTATTGCTCGCGTAACCTTTTCCTGTCATTACACCAAGGCAAGGAAAGTATCATGCGACTCACCGCCTCCCTCAGGCCCCTGGCACGCGCCGGCCTTCTGCTTGCGCGCATCCTGCCGGCGGCACTGGCGCTCTGTCATCTGCCGGTCGCCCAGGCCGGCGACGAAGATGTCACGATCATGTCACGCGGAGCCTACCTGGCGCGCGTCGGCGACTGTGTTGCCTGCCATACTGCCCCCGGCGGCGACTTCATGGCAGGCGGCCTCGCACTGGACATGCCCTATCTGGGACGGGTCTATTCGACCAATATCACGCCCGATACCGACACGGGCATCGGCAACTACAACTTCGAGGAATTCGACAAAGCGATGCGCCATGGAGTCACGGCCGACGGACGCCGCCTCTATCCCGCCATGCCCTACCCGTCATATGCCCGCATCACGACAGAAGACATGCAGGCGTTGTATGACTACTTCATGGAAGAAGTACCGGCCGTCGCACACGCCAACCAGCCGGACGAGGTGCCCTGGTACCTGTCGGCCCGCTGGCCGCTGGGCATCTGGAATGCCCTGTTCTCGAACGCCAAGCCCTTCACGCCCGACCTGGAAGAAGATGGCGCCTGGAACCGGGGTGCCTATCTGGTCGAAGGCCTGGGCCACTGTGGCACCTGCCATACCCCGCGCGGCATCGCCCTGCAGGAAAAGGCCCTGAGCAGCCGCGAGGGCAACGCATTCCTGGCAGGCTCGAAAATCGATGGCTGGTATGCAAAAAGCCTGCGAGGCGAACATGCTGCCGGGCTGGGTGCATGGAGCGTGGAAGACATCGTCGAGTTGCTCAAGACCGGCCGTACCGCCAAGGGGGCCGCCATCGGGGCCATGGCCGAGGTGGTCGGCCACAGCACGCAATACCTGACCGACAGTGATCTCTATGCCATGGCGAAATTCATGAAATCACTGCCCGCCAGGGATGCCTCGGACACATCGGCCCAAAGTGCCCTGATTGCCGACGATGGTGCCTTTGATGCGCTGCAGGCAGGCGTCTACGACCGTGCCGGCTCGCGTGAATACGTCGAATTCTGCGCCGGCTGCCATCGCCAGGACGGTATGGGTGCCCCCCGCGTATTCCCGGCGCTTGCCGGCAATCCCTCGATCCTGGCGACCGACACCAGCTCGCTGATCCGCGTCGTACTGCAGGGCGGTCGCATGGCCAGCACGCAGCACGATGCCATGGCCTTTGCCATGCCAGCCCTGCATGAGATGACCGACCGGGAAGTGGCAGAGGCGCTCACCTTCATTCGCAGCAGTTGGGGCAACCAGGCCCAGGCCGTCGCCGCCACCGATGTGAGCCGCGAGCGCAAACAGCTCGACGCCCCTGCCGCCAGCCATGTCCCGAGTGCCGCATCGCGCGCGCAATGAAATGGAATCCATCATGAAAGCCCATCTTCCCGCCCTGACACCCGTTCGCCTGCTGGGCCTGCTTTTTGCATCCGCAGCCACCATCGGCACCCTGGCGGCACACGCCGCGGACCAGGCAACCCCGCGCCCCGAACCCGTCCCCTTCGTGGCCCCGCGCAACAGCGACATGCCTGCCGGCCCGGAGGGCGAACTGATCGACTACGGCCGACGCCTGATGGTCGAAACCCGCCGCCTGCTGCCCAACAATGTCGGCGCAGCCATGAACTGCACCAGTTGCCACCTGGGCGAGGCCAAAGTCCCCTTTGCATCGCCCTTCGTCGGCATTTCCCACCGTTTCCCCCAGTACAACCCGCGTGCCAACCGCGTCGTCACCCTCGAAGATCGTGTCAACGGCTGCATGATGCGCTCCATGAATGGCAAGCCGCTGGACAAGCGTTCGCGCGAGATGGCCGCCATGATCGCCTACATGGACTGGCTGTCGGAAGACGTACCCGAGCACGGACTGGTCCAGGGCATGGGCATCGGCAAAGTCGACACGACGCTGGTTCCCGACATGGAAAACGGCCGGCGCATCTATGCCGCCCAGTGTGCCTCCTGTCATGGCGCAGAGGGGCAGGGCCTGCAGGATGCCGCAGGCGAATTCATCTTCCCGCCACTCTGGGGCGACCTGTCGTTCAATATCGGTGCCGGCATGGCCCGGCTGTACAAGGCCGCCGAATTCGTCAAGACCAGCATGCCGGTCGGCGTCCACACCGACGGCCGCCTCGGCCAGGGCTACGTCCTGTCTGACCAGGAAGCAGTGGACGTGGCCGGCTATTTCACCCATCAGCCGCGTCCCGACTTTCCGGCCAAGGTCAATGACTGGCCCGACCCGTCGAAACGCCCCAAGGACGCACGCTACTGAGCGTCTGCCACCGACCATCCCCTAGCGCCTGTACGCTCTCCATGGTTCGCAGGCGCGGCCGGCCTTCCTTGCGGGAGGCCGGTTTTTTCATCCCGCCAGGCCCAGCCACAGACGATGGTCCATTATGACTTGCGCAGCGTTTCCAGCGGTACATGCAAGGTTGTCTTGACCCGCTCCAGGGCCACGGTCGTCCGAAAGGAACGGACATTCGGATTGTCATGGAACAGGCGCTGGGCAATCTGCTGATAGACGGTCATGCTGGCCACGGTCAGGACCAGCAGGAAGTCTGCCTCGCCCGTCACGTAATAGCACTGCTGGATCTCTGGCCCCGAGAAGGACTGCTTCATGTCCTCCAGGTCCACGGATTGCGTGCGCTCGGCATGTACCTCGACGATCAGCGTGATCACCTGGCCGACGCGATCCGGATCGACCACGGCGGTATCGGCCAGGATATAGCCCTCTTTGCGCAAACGCTGGAGCCGCCGTTGCACGGATGCCGTGGACAGATGCACCAGGGTAGCCAATTCGCGCAGGGGCCGGCCATTGTCCAGTTGCAGGGCATCGAGCAGGGCCACATCAAAGCTATCGAGAGGGGAGGCTGAAGGCAGGCTCATGACGATAAATTTTCCCGAATAAGCACTCAAAAACAAGGCCAATTATCGCAGCAGAAGAAATATATTACCCACCCTGTTTCCATTTGCCTTACATGAAGGACATCACATGTCACCCAGCCATGCCTCGGCCGGCATCCTGTTCAACGTACTCGGCTCCATGCTGTTTGCCGTGCTGTATGCATATACCAGCCTGCTCCAGCCGCTGACTGGCGAAGCAGTGTATGGCTGGCGCATGCTGCTGACTCTGCCCTGCCTGACACTGTTGATCCTTGCAACGGCACGCTGGCACGAAGTCCGCATCCTGTTCACCCGGCTGAGGCAGGAACGATTCTTCTGGCTGCAGCGCCTGCTGTCTGCCGCCCTGCTCGGCACCCAGCTCTGGCTGTTCATGTGGGCTCCCATCAACGGCTACGGGCTGGATGTGTCGCTGGGCTATTTCCTGCTGCCGATTTCGATGGTGATCCTGGGGCGCTTCGCCTTCGCCGACAGGATCACGCCGCTGCAGTTGCTGGCCTGCCTGCTGGCCATGGCCGGCATCGCTGCCCAGGTTGTCGCAACCGGAAGCGTCTCCTGGCCTGCCCTGCTGGTCTGCCTGGGCTATCCTGGCTATTTCTGGCTGCGACGCGCAACCGATACCAATACGCTGGGAGCACTCTGGTTCGACATGCTGCTGAGCATGCCGGCCAGCCTGTTTTTCATCCTCCAGGATGGCAACCTGCTGCCACCGGAGGCACCGGCAGCATTGCCCTGGCTGATCCTGGGGCTTGGCCTCATCAGCGCCTCGGCACTGGGCTGCCAGGCACTGTCCGCCCCCCGGCTCAACCTGACGCTGTTCGGGCTGCTGATCTACGTGGAACCGGTACTGCTGGTGGCCGCTTCCCTGCTGCTGGGCGAAACCATTCCCGCCGCACAATGGCCTGCCTATACCGCCATATGGCTGGCGGTACTGGCCCTGATCATCGAAGGCGGCTGTGTACTGCGCAAAGGCAAGCACGCGCAGTACGCCTGAGTCCCCCCGCGCTGCTTGTCGTTCAGTCCAGCGCGGCGGCATCTGCTGCCAGCATCAGGCGCGTCAGTTCCGCCGCACTGCCCACCCCGGTCTTTTCCATCACGTGCTGGCGATGCACGTGCACCGTTTTCTCGCTGATGCCAAGCTCACGGGCCACCTGCTTGTTGGGTTGCCCCAGCGCTACCAGACGCGCCACTTCGCATTCGCGCGGCGACAACCGATCCAGTGCGGCCCGAGCCTGGGCACGGCGACCGGCATGCCGAAAGGCCTCACGGCTTTTGCGCACGGCCAGATCCACGGCATCGAGCAAGGCCTGGTCCTTGAAGGGCTTTTCCAGGAAATCGCAGGCACCGGTCTTCATGGCCTCCACGGCCAGTTCGACATCACCATGACCCGTCATGAAAATGACGCTCAACTCCCATCCCATCCAGCGCAACTGCTGCTGCAGAGCCAGCCCGCTCATCACCGGCATGCGGATATCCAGCAGCAGGCACCCCAGGTTCTCCGGCGGTACGGCATGCTGCGACAGGAAGGCTGCGGCACTGTCGTACTCGACGACCGGCCAGCCAACCGACTCCAGCAGGAATGCCAGGGACCGCCGGAAGGCGGCATCGTCATCAATCAGATAAATCGACAGGTTCTGCGGTTCGCTCATAGACAGGTAAACACAGGGAAAAAACCATGCCCGTACCGTCGTCCGGACGGGCACCGGAAAGCTGGCCGCCATGCGCTTCGGCGATGCTCTTGCAAATGGACAGCCCCAGCCCCAGACCATCCTCCTTGGTCGTGTAGAACGGCTCGAACAGACGCGCCAACTGGGCATCGCCCATGCCGACGCCACGGTCACGAACACGGAGGCAGACCCACTCACCACAGGCTTCGAGCACGATATCGATACGCTGCGCGTCCGGCGATGCGGTACGCAACGCATCCAGCGCGTTTTTCAGAAAATTCAGCACCACCTGCTGTATCTGCAACGGATCGACCATGACCCGCAGCCCTGGTGCCAGACGATCATCGATTTCGATATGCGGAGCCTGCGACAGCATGCCGCTGAAAAGCGCCACGGCATCCTGCACCAGTGCAGGCAAGGCATGGATCTCGCGCAGGCCGGCGCGCTTGCGCACGAAACCCCGGATACGCCGCACGATTCCCTCGGCTGCCTGCGCCTGCGACATGATGCCGGTCGAGGCTTCGCGCACGGCCTCCGGCGTCAGCCGGCCATTATCAAGCCTGCGCAACAGGCTTTGTGCATAATTGCCGACGCCGGCCAGCGGCTGGTTCAGTTCATGCGCCAGCGTGCTGGACAGTTCCCCCAGCACGGACAGACGCGACAGATGATCGGCCTGTTCCTGGCCCGCTCGCATGCGGGCTTCCAGGGCTTCGCGCTCCTGCAATGCCCGCTCCAGCGCAGATGTACGCTGACGCACCAGATACTCCACCCTCAGCGTATAGCCCCCCCACCCCAGCAATGCCAGCGTTGCCAGCAGCAGAAACAGCCAATAGCGCTGAGCCAGATGTTGCAGGGTCGGCACCTTGAGATGCGCATAGGGGCCGATCTGCAAGGCCTGGAACAAGGCATGGACCGATTGATAATCGGCAGGCACGGTCCAGGCGATGCCCTGGGGGTTGTCCGGCATCTGCAACAAGGCCACGGCCACGGCGCGCGCCAGGTCGGGCGGCGTATGACGCAGCGTCGCCATCGGCCAGTCCGGATACAGGCGTGAGGACACCACACAATCCAGCGCACTGTGCTCGCGCTGGCCCAGAACCCGGTAGTGACGCTGCCAGTCAGGCAGGCTTTCCAGCAGACAGGCCCGGACGATACCGACATCGGCCCGGCCATCAGCTACAGCTTCCAGCACACGCTGCATCGGAAATCCCACGAACAGGCGGCCGGCCAGATCACGTTCGGGATCGAGGTCCAGCTCTGCCAGTTCGCGCCAGATAATCTGGTAACCACCGAATCCTTCCTGTGACGTGGCCGCCAGCACCTGCCCCCGCATGTCTTCCAGTGTCCGCAGGTCCTGGCGTCCAGCTGCGGCGATCACGGTCGCCCCCAGGGCCTGGTCGGCCACAGGGCTGAACGCCTGCTGCAACGTGGCAATGCGACTGATGCCGACTGCAGCCTCGAGTTCGGCGTAATGCCCCGGATTGGTCAGCACAAAATCCACGCTGCGGGCCGCAACGGCCTTGCGCAGATTGTCCAGTTCCAGATAGAGGGCGACGAAACGGTGCCCAGGCAGCGCGTGGTTGAGGTGATCGATCAGGGGAGACCATTCACGGATCGACTGCTCCACACCCCGATAGGCCAGGATGCCGACCCTGACCGTGTTGCCGGATTGACCCTGGGGCGATGACGGCCTGGACACGGCAGCCTGGGCAGGAACCATGGATATCCCTGCAAAACATATAACCGCCAACAGGGATAATATCCAGGCTTTCATAACCTGAGATTTTATACGGCATTGACCTGCCGGCCGCACCTTTTCTCGATCAGTCTGCCGCGATCACGCCGCGCAGGCGTATGTGCTTGCGTACGGCCAGCGCATCCAGTTCGGTTACCTCGCTGGCATCGGCCACAACGCACAACAACGGATACTGCACGGCCCCCGTCCAACGCTGCATCGCGGCTGCGGCCACGGCTGCAGCCAGCGCGTTGTTGTCTGACACCACGATCACGCCTTCCAGGGAAGGATTGCGAAGGTATTGATCCAGTGCCATGGACATGGATGTCTGCAGGCCCGTCTTGATTTCGAGCACGGTAGCGGCATCCGAGACGGGGTTGCCTGCCGATGGCACGTTGAAGACCATCGAGGCGGGGCAACCCGCCAGCCTTGCTGCCTCGGTCCGGGCATGGGAGGCCGGCCAGGGTGCACTTGCCGGCGGTGCGGAGTAATCATGCAGGTAAGCGCAACCGGAAAGCAGTCCGATCACTGCAGCACTTGATACATACAATCTGGCCATGCAGCGTCCCTCGAAATCCTGTAGCCCAGTGGTTCCGGGATTCTAGCGCATGCTCCCAGGGAGTATCGACATGCATTTCAACATTCACACCACCATGGTCGTGGCTGCAGGCGGATGGGCAAGCAGATAGGCCACCCGGTGCAGGCTGCGGGCCAGTTCGTCATGATCGGCTGCGACGCCGACCCCCAGCCTCACTGCCTCGGGCGGCATGCCGGTCGAAAAGGCATCGCTGCCCACCACGCCGATGGCCTCGGCACGCATGCTGGCGACAAACTCACGGCGTGTCCAGGGATGCGGCAGGTTCAGCCAGACCAGGGATCCGCAGGGATCGGCCTGGAACATCCCTTCCGGCAGGATCTCCGCCACGAGGGACTGGCGCAGCCCGACTTCGCGCCGGATTGCTTCCAGTACGGCATCGGCCGTGCCGTCCTCGATCCACTGCGTTGCCAGCGCCGCCGTGAGTGGGGATGCCACTGCAGCCGTGCCGCGCATGGCATGGATGGCCCCGTTGAACTGGCGAGGATCCGGCAGCACCAGATAGGCGATCCGCAAGGCCGGCGACAGGCATTTGGCCAGACCGGCAATGTAATAGACGACATCCGGGCCCAGCCGCGCCAGGGCTGGCTCGGGATACAGCGGCAAGGCACCGTGCGCATCGTCCTCGATGATGGGTACATGATAGCGACGGGCAATATCGATCAACATCTTGCGTCGCGCCAGCGGCATGGTCACCGTGGTGGGATTGTGCAGGGTCGGGTTGCAGTACAGTGCCTTGGGACGCTGGGTCTTGCAGGCCGCTTCGAAGGCTTCTGGCTGCAGACCCTGATCATCCATGGGGATAGGCAGCAGGCGCACCCCCTGATGTGCCGCCAGAGACAGAAAGCCGGAATAGCTGAGTGCCTCGACGCAAATCGCATCCCCCGGCGCAGCCAGCATGTTCAGTACGATTTCCAGCGCGCCCTGAACTCCGGCACACACCAGCAACCTGTTCTCGGGCGCACCATCCAGGCGACGCGCCAGCCAGCGGGCCCCCGCCATGCGATCATGCTCGGTACCGCCCGCTTCCTGGTAGCGCAGCAGCAGGCCCAATACATCCCCAGTCTGCAACTCGGCCATGCCCCGACACATGCGCGCCACCACGGCAGCATCATCGAAACGGGGCGGCATGATCATGCTGAGATCGACCTGCCCCCGTGACAATTGGGTCCGGGCAGGTGTAGCCTGTCGGACATAAGTGCCGCGCCCGACCTGCCCTTCGACCAGACCGCGACGCCGCGCTTCGGCATAGGCACGCGTCACGGTGGTGAAATCGATATCGAGGTGTTCAGCCAGTTGCCGCTGTGGCGGCAAACGGTCTCCGCCTCGAAGGCGACCGGCGAGAATATCCGATTGCATGACATCTGCAATGGCAAGATACAGCGGACCATGTGTCCGGTCGATACTCGGCCGCCACGGGCCGTCAGGTTGCGCCTGGTTCATGCCGGACTCTTTCCTTGACAAAAATCATGGTACATACATAAAACCTACAATACGATATCACACCACAATAGTATGCATAATGTTGGAATTCTCATTTGATCCAACGCAACCCGGAGCATCACGTGAAAGCAGAAGAGGCCTCTCGAAAACCCGGACCCTCAGCCCTGTCCAAGCCACAAGCTGATGGGTCGGCCACGATTTCCATGAAGGCAATACAGGATATCCAGCCGACTGTGACGGACACGGGCGGCAAGATCTACAACAAGTCGGTCAGGGGGTTGTATGCCAACTGGCGCATCGCCATGGTCTGGTTCACACAGATCATTTTCTATGGACTGCCCTGGCTGACGTGGAATGATCGCCAGGCATTCATGTTCGACCTGGGTGCGCGCAAGTTCTATATCTTCGGGCTGGTCCTGTGGCCACAGGATGTGATCTACCTGACTTTTTTGCTGATCCTGTCGGCATTCGGGCTGTTCCTGTTCACGGCAGTAGCCGGTCGCCTGTTCTGCGGTTACGCCTGTCCCCAGACGGTCTACACGGAAATATTCATGTGGATCGAAAAGCACGTCGAAGGAGACCGGATGGCCCGCATCCGACTCGACGAGGGTCCCTGGAATGGGCGCAAGCTGCGCCTGAAATCCACAAAATACGTCTTGTGGGCGTTGGTCGCGTTCATCACCGGCTTCACCTTCATTGGTTATTTTGCGCCGATTCGCGAACTCGGGCATGACCTGGTAAACCTGTCTCTTGGCCCATGGCAATGGTTCTGGCTGGGTTTGTACAGCCTGATGACCTGGGGATTCGGCGGCGTGCTGCGCGATCAGGTCTGCAAGCATATGTGCCCCTATGCCCGCTTCCAGAGTGTGATGGTCGATCAGGACACCTATATCGTGACCTACGATCCAGTACGCGGCGACCCGCGCGGCAAGCGTTCCCGCAAGACCGACCACAAGGCGGCAGGCCTGGGCGATTGCGTGGACTGCAGCCTTTGCGTGCAGGCCTGTCCGACCGGCATCGATATCCGCAACGGCCTGCAATATATGTGCATTGGCTGCGGTGCCTGTATTGATGCCTGCGACGAAGTCATGGACAAGATGAACTATGACCGCGGCCTGATCCGCTACAGCTCGGAACGCGCCATCACGGAACGACTGAGCCCGCAGGAGGTCCGCCGTCATACGTTCCGACCACGCATTCTGGTCTACACCACGCTGATTGTCGTGTTCATCGCTGTATTCATCGGCTCCCTGGCTACCCGCAATCCGCTGCGCATCGATGTCATCCGTGACCGCGGTGCCCTGGGGCGTGAAGCGCCCGGCGGCTGGATCGAGAATGTCTACCGCCTGCAGATGATCAATGCTGCCGAAGAACCCCTTACGCTGACCATCCAGGCAACCGGCCTGCCAAACCTCGAAGTCCTGATCGGTCAGCAGCGGACATCGCACATCACGCTGGAGCCCGCAGCCAACCGTCTGGAGCCGGTCATTGTCCGCATGCCGGCCAGTGAGGCGCAGGCTGGCCTGCACGAAATCAAGTTCGTGGCCGAAGGAAAATCCTCCGGCGGCAATGAAATCGGCCTCCAGGAGAAATCGAGCTTCGTCGTGCCGCAATAACAAATAGTTTCAAATAAAACAAAATGGCGCAATTCCTCAGAGAATTGCGCCATTTTCTTTACTACTTCACCCAATCAGGGAAAACCCTGCATTGTTACAATTCCGCCGCGATTTCGTTCCCCGCATGTGCCAGGCATCCCCCTGCTCCACATCCGGGGCCTTTTCATTTTGCTGGAGTATGCATGAAGAAAGTAGTAAACGGCCTGGTCGCGGTGGCCATTTTTGCCGCCTTGATAGCCTACAAGATGGGATTGTTCCATTCGTTGCTGAACAGTCAGGACACAACCCCTCTGCTGTCGCAGGAAGACACGGCCATCGTGACCAAGATGGAACCATTCATCACCTGCGTCAACGGCGTGGACAACAAGTGGCGCGGCAGCTATGCCCGCTACCATGACACCTATGAAGGTCAACTGGCAAATGACAGAATGGCCATGTGGAGCCTCCAGACCAAATTCACGCTGCAACAGCACGGCGACCAATATACCGGCGTCCTGAGCTGCGCAGAGGGGCTGGAAGCCATCATCAAGACCGAACCTGTCGACGCGGAACTGGACCAAGCCGGTGCCGATTACGCCCAGACCCTGCGCCAACTGCTGCCGCTGGTCCAGGAAGTCGATACCTACTACGCCCAGCATGACTACAAAGACGACAAGATGGCCAAGGGCAAGGCCCTGCAGGCCCAGATCGAGCCGCTGTTCCAGAACCTGTTCGCAACGTCGGACAATATCCATACAATCGTGGCTGCACGCAATCTGGCTTTGCAGCGCAAGACGCTGGATGCCATGGAACAGCGCAACGGCAAGGATGCCTGGTGGCATACCGAGAACCTCATGCTGGAAGCCCGCCTGGCTGCCGACGGCATCGAGGCCCTGATCCAGCAGGATCGCGCGACCACTGAAAACCTGCAGGCGATCGAAACGACCTATCAGCAAGTCTATGATGCCGCCAAGGCCTATGCAGACAGCCATCCCGACGAAATCCGGCCGGACAAGAAAACCTCTTATCCTACCGATCCGTTCTGGCCGCAGCTCGAAAGCTATGCATCCTCCCTGCTGAGTAATATCAAGGATGTGCGCCGCAATATCGCCAACCAGCAAACCCTGGAAAGCAATTACAACAGCATGATCAATTCGTTCAACCGGCTGGTCGAGCAGTACAACCGCAGCAACGACAGCCGCAACCGCTACATCGACAGCCTGAACAGCTGATCACATGACCTTCCCAGGCTGAGTCGCCCTGTGCGCAACAGCCATCCAGGCCATCAAACGGTCATTGCCTCATTGCGGCAATGACCGTTTTTACATTCAACGTCTGGCCCAAGGCCGCCCCTTCAGGCGCTTATTTCCATTCCATTTCGCCCTTGGCGACCTTGGCGCTCAATTCCAGCGAGCCGTCCCCACCCAGACCGGGATAGCGGGCCTGCATGGCCGCGATCAACTCGGCCGAATTGGCGGCCTTGGCCGTTTCCTCGTCGAATGCCTGGATATACTCGCTGGTAAAGTCAACCGCGCCCACGCCCTCGGGCAGCGTTCCGACGAAATGGCCCGGAATCACGGTTGCCGGATTCAGCGCCTTGATCTGTGCCAGCGTTTCGAGCCATTGCTTGTGCGACTCCGGCGTCTGGGTGTCGGCCATCCACACATGTTCGCCTGACAGCACCGGAATGCCACCCGCCACAGTACGAATCGACGGAATCCAGACCACGGTACGATCCGGCGTGGCACCGTCCAGGCCAATGATCTTCAGTTCCTGGCCTTCCAGCGTCAGCGTATCGCCTTCCAGCGGCTGCGGCACGATGATCTTGCCAGGGGCATTCTCGCCCAGTTGCGGCCCCCAGACCTTCAGCTTTTCATCCTTGGTGGCCTCGATATGAGCAATGGTCTGGGGCGTTGCCAGAATTTTTGCCTCCGGGAACGCGGCCTGCAGCGTATCCAGTCCAAAGTAGTAGTCGGGATCGCCATGGCTGATATAGATGGTGCTCAGTTTCTTGCCACTGGCCTTGATCTGGTCCGCCAGCTTGCGAGCCTGTTCGGCGGAGAACTGGGCATCGATCAGGATAGCCTCGTCCTTGCCCTGCACCAGCACCGACGACACGGCAAAAATGGCCGCCTCACCCGGATTGAACACCTCGGTGATCAGGACCTCTGCCTGTGGCTGCACAGAGGTGGCCTGGATCGCGGGTGCTTCCTGGCTCACAGCAGCGGCAGGTGCCTTGCTGGATTCATCGCTGCAGGCTGCCAGCGCCACGGCCAGCGCGGCAACGGAAAAAGCGCATACGTTTTTTTTCATGCCCATGTTTTTCTCCTGGATGATTGATTGGCTACACACAACAGGATCGACTGTCCGGAAAGGCCTCTGCTACAGCCATGCATCTTATCTGCCTCTCATCAAAAAACAAATACAACACATTCAAACTTACCGTATTGAAAAAACAAACAATGGATGTCATGCCAATCGCTCTGCGCAATGCTGGATCACCCTGCCTGAAAAGTTGCCGTACACTTCAAGGTTTCCTTCCTGAAACATCCTGACACCATGAGCGCAGCTCCTTCGCACCACACCGCCCACGATGGGCAGGAAGAGCCGACCCGGCTCGCCCGCAATCTCAGCAACCGCCACCTGCAACTGATCGCCATCGGTGGTGCCATCGGCACCGGCCTGTTCATGGGTTCAGGCAAGACGATCTCGCTGGCCGGGCCTTCCATCCTGCTGGTCTACGCCATCATCGGCTTCATGCTGTTCTTCGTCATGCGGGCGCTTGGCGAACTACTGCTGTCCAACCTGCACTACCGCTCCTTTGCCGACTTCGCCGGCGACCTGCTCGGCCCATGGGCCAAGTTCTATACCGGCTGGACCTATTGGCTGTGCTGGATCGTGACCGGCGTAGCCGACGTAGTAGCCGTGGCCGGCTACATGGCGTTCTGGTTTCCGGAACTGGCGCTGTGGATACCGGCACTGGGCCTGATCCTGGTCTTACTGGTGCTCAACCTGCCATCGGTACGCAATTTCGGTGAAATCGAATTCTGGTTCGCACTGATCAAGATCATCGCCATCGTGGGCCTGATCGTGACCGGCATGTTCATGCTGCTGACCCAGTTTGCCCTGCCCGATGGCACGCGAGCCTCGATCACGCACCTATGGGCCAATGGCGGCTTCTTCCCCAACGGCTTCATGGGCTTCGTGGCGGGTTTCCAGATCGCCGTCTTTGCCTTCGTCGGTATCGAGCTGGTCGGCACCGCGGCCGCCGAAACCGAAAATCCCGAGCGCAACCTGCCCAAGGCCATCAACTCCATTCCCTGGCGCATCGTGCTGTTCTATGTCGGCGCGCTCTTCGTGATCGTCACGGTCACGCCCTGGGATCGCATCAGCCCCGAGCACAGCCCGTTCGTCGCCATGTTCTCGCTGGCCGGCCTGAGCATCGCCGCCCATGTGGTCAACTTCGTGGTCCTGACATCGGCGGCCTCCAGCGCCAACTCGGGCATCTACTCGACCTCGCGCATGATCTTCGGCCTGGCCGACAGTGGTCATGCCCCCAAGAAGCTCGGCGAACTCAACAAGCGCAAAGTGCCCGTCAACGCCCTGTTCTTCTCGTGCATCTTCCTGCTGTCAGGTGTCGCCCTGCTGTACGCAGGCAAGAGCATCATCGAAGCCTTCACGCTGGTCACCACGATCTCGGCCGTGCTGTTCATCTTCGTCTGGTCGATCATCCTGGCATCGTACATTCAGTACCGCCGCACGCGCCCCGAACTGCACGCACGCTCGCACTTCAAGATGCCGGGTGGTGTGCCGATGGCCTTGGTCGTTTTCGCCTTCTTCGGCTTCGTGCTGTGGGCACTGGCCCAGAAACCCGATACGGCCCTGGCGCTCGTCGTCACGCCGCTCTGGTTCGTGTTCCTGGGCGTGGTCTACTTCTTCATCCGCAACAGACGCAAGGGCTGAGCCCGATGATCAGGACTGGGGCCGATTGCGGCTCCAGGAGCGATCCCACAGAACGTCCTGGCCACCGGCAACGGCATTGAGGCTGCGGGCCAGCACGAACAGCAGGTCGGACAGACGATTGAGATACTGCTGCGGCAGGACACCGAACGTCTCCTGACGCGCCAGCGCCACCACCGACCGCTCCGCCCGACGCGCCACGGTACGCGCCACATGCGCCAACGCCGCCGGCCGACTGCCGCCAGGCAGGATGAATTCGCGCAGGGGCGGCAACGTCGCGTTGTAGTGTGCCAGCATGCGATCCAGACGCTGCACATGTGTCTCCTGCAGCATCACATGACCCGGAATGGCCAGTTCCCCCCCCAGATCGAACAGATCATGCTGGATGGCCAGCAGGTCCGTATCAACCGGATCCGGCAGGTTCTCGGCCAGCAGCACGCCCAGATGACTGTTCAGTTCATCCACGTCGCCCAGGGCAGCAATGCGCAGGTCATCCTTGGCCACCCGCCGCCCATCGCCCAGGCCGGTCGTGCCATCATCTCCGGTACGGGTTGAAATCACACTCAGGCGGTGCCCCATGCTCATGCTCCAGGTATCAGTCAATACAGATTCAGCGCGCAGGTGATCAAAAATCGCGGGCAAAACTGTCCCGCAACCAGTCCACGAACACCCGCGTGCGCAACGGCAAATGCTTGCGTTCCGGAAGGATAGCGAAAATCCCGTTGGGCGGGGCACGGAATTCATCCAGCACCGTCACCAGCCGTCCCTGGGCAAGGTCATCGCGCACCTCCCACATCGATCGCCACGACAGCCCCAGACCCTGCAGTGTCCACTCATGCAGCACACTGCCATCGCTGCACTCCAGTGCCCCGCTGACACGCTGCGCCACGGTCTGGCCTTTGACGCTGAAAAGCCAGCCCCGCGACTGGTTGCCCCCGGCACCACCGAAAGTCAGGCAATCGACATGCGCCAGATCGGCGACCGTACGCGGGCACCCCCGGCGCGACAGATAGGCAGGTGCTGCCACCACGACCCGCTGGTTATCGGCCAGCCGGATGCCGATCAGGCTGGAGTCGACCAGATCACCAATACGCACTGCACAGTCAAAGCGCTCCTCGACAAGATCCACCAGACGGTCGTTCAACTCAAGTGCGACATGGACATCCGGCCAGGCACGCGCAAAGATTGGCAACAGCGGGGCCAGATGGCGCCGCCCGAAACCGGCCGGAGCACTGACCCGCAGACGGCCGCTGGGACGCCGGCTACCCTGTGCCACCATGCCTTCGGTGGCCTCGAGGTCGCGCAGGATACGCTGTGATTCAGCCAGGAAGGTTTCGCCTTCGGCCGTCAGCGACAGCCGCCGCGTGGCTCGCACCAGCAGCTTGACGCCCAGCCGTGCTTCCAGGGCATCGATGCGCCGACCAATGATGGCTGGCGTCACCCCTTCATCACGCGCGGCAGCAGACAGGCTGCCCAGCGTGGCGACAGCCACGAAACTGCTCATCTGCTTGAAGCGATCCATGCCAACCTTATACTTTAAGTAAAAAATAAATCTACTTTTACATCCTTTTTATTTATGCCGCCAGTCCATACACTGGTTGCTATCTTGCAGCATTCCATCCACGCGCCACAGGAGACAAACAAAATGACTACCCGCACCTCCCGCCACGGCCTCCAGGTCGCCGAGATCCTCGACCGCTTCGTGCAGGACGAGGCACTGCCGGGCACCGGCCTCGACAGCGACAGTTTCTGGCAGGGTTTCTCGGCGCTGGTCCACGAGCTCGCACCGCGCAACCGCGAGCTGCTGGCCCGCCGCGACCAGCTCCAGGCCGAACTGGACACCTGGCATACCGCTCACCCCGGCCCGATCCAGGATATCGCCGCATACCGGACATTCCTGGAAGGCATCGGCTATCTGGCTCCCGAACCCGGACAGGTCAAGGCCGGCAGCGACCAGGTCGACCCCGAGATCTCGCAACAGGCAGGTCCGCAACTGGTCGTGCCCATTTCCAACAAGCGCTATGCGCTGAATGCCGCCAACGCACGCTGGGGCAGCCTGTACGATGCGCTCTACGGCACCGACGTCATTCCCACCGACAACGGCCAGGAAGCCGGCAGCGGCTACAACCCCAAGCGGGGAGCAGCAGTGATCGCCTACGCCCGGGCCGCGCTCGACGAAGCGGCCCCACTGGCACAGGGATCGCATGCCGACGCCACCGGCTACACCATCGAAAACGGCGCCCTCAGAATTTCCCTGGCGAACGGCACGACCGGACTGAAGCAGCCCGACCAGTTTCGCGGCTACCAGGGCGACAGTTCAGCCCCGCAGGCCATCCTGCTGCGCCATAACGGCCTGCATCTCGAAATCCAGATCGACGCCAGCCACCCCATCGGCAAGACCGATCCGGCCCATGTCAAGGATGTCCTGGTCGAGGCCGCGCTGAGCACCATCATGGATTGCGAGGACTCGGTTGCCGCCGTCGATGCCGAGGACAAGACCGAGATCTACCGCAACTGGCTCGGCCTGATGCGCGGCGACCTGACCGAAGAAGTCGCCAAGAACGGCAAGACCTTCACCCGCCGCCTGAATCCCGACCGCAGCTATACCGCGCCCGATGGCTCGACCCTGACACTGCACGGCCGTGCGCTGCTGTTCATCCGCAACGTCGGCCACCTGATGACCAACCCGGCCATCCTCGACCGAGACGGCAACGAGATCCCGGAAGGCATCCTCGACGGCGTGCTCACCAGCCTGTGCGCACTGCACGACCTGCCGCGCAAGGGCAACTCGCGCGTCGGCTCTGTCTACATCGTCAAGCCCAAGATGCACGGACCCGACGAGGTGGCCTTTGCCGACACCCTGTTCGCCCGCGTCGAGGACCTGCTGAAGCTGCCGCGCCACACGCTCAAGATGGGCATCATGGACGAGGAGCGCCGCACCAGCGTCAACCTCAAGGCCTGCATCCAGGCCGCCGCCGCACGCGTGGCCTTCATCAATACGGGCTTTCTTGATCGTACCGGCGACGAAATCCACAGCGTGATGCGCGCCGGTGCGGTCTACCGCAAGGGCGACATCAAGAGCACCCCCTGGATCCTGGCCTATGAGCGCAGCAACGTACTGACCGGTCTCGACACCGGCCTGCGCGGCCGCGCCCAGATCGGCAAAGGCATGTGGGCCATGCCCGACCTGATGGCGGCGATGCTGGAGCAGAAGATCGCCCATCCCAAGGCAGGTGCCAATACAGCCTGGGTACCCTCGCCCACGGCTGCCACCCTGCACGCCCTGCATTACCATCGGGTCAGCGTGGCCTCGATCCAGCAGGAACTGGAACAGATCCGCCTGGCCTCGGTCCGCGACGAACTGCTGCGCGACCTCCTGACCATCCCGGTGCCGGCCGACCATCCGTGGTCTGCCGAAAACATCCAGCAGGAACTGGACAACAACGTCCAGGGCATCCTGGGCTATGTGGTGCGCTGGGTCGAACAGGGCGTCGGCTGCTCCAAGGTGCCCGACATCCACAATGTCGGCCTGATGGAAGACCGGGCCACGCTGCGCATTTCCAGCCAGCATATCGCCAACTGGCTGCTGCATGGCATCGTAACCCGCACGCAGGTCGAGGAAACCTTCCGGCGCATGGCCAGCATCGTCGACGGACAGAATGCCGGCGATCCCGCCTACGCACCGATGCATGGGCGTTTCGAGACCTCATTCGCCTTCCGTGCAGCCACAGCACTGGTCTTCGAAGGACTGCGCCAACCCAACGGCTATACCGAGCCACTGCTGCATCGCTTCCGCCAGGAATTCAAGGCTGCGGCACAGCACTGAAGCGGGCCTCGGCAGCGAACCGCCGCCGGCCCCCCAATCGGTGGAAACCCTTGGTGCCGGCGGGTCATCGTCCGCCACTTTGAGGCAAATCAAAGCGATGGGCATACGCCCATCGCACAATCTGTCCATGCACACCAACACGCCCACGACTTCGTCTATCATCCGTCCGGTTTTCTCTGACGCGCTCAGGGCAAAACTGGATACCAGCGGGCCACGTTATACCTCGTACCCCACAGCAGACCGTTTCAATGAAAGATTCGGACCGCTGCAATATTCGCAGGCACTCCAGCATCGGGTCATCGGTACCGACATCGGCAAGCGAGCACCCTTCTCGGTCTATCTGCACATTCCGTTCTGTGAGTCGTTGTGCTACTACTGCGCCTGTAACAAGATCATCACCAAGCACCATGAGCGGGCCATGCCCTACCTCGATGCACTCGAGACCGAACTCGACATGCATGTGCAGGCGCTTGGACGAGGCCAGCCGGTATCCCAGATCCACTTCGGCGGCGGCACACCGACTTTCCTGAGCGATGCCGAACTCGAACGGCTGATGGCCAGCCTGCGCCATGCCTTCAGCATCACCTCGGATGCCGAGATCTCCATCGAGGTCGATCCCCGCACGGCCAACCGCGAACGCCTCGCCAGCCTGCAGGCCATGGGGTTCAATCGCCTCAGCTTCGGCGTTCAGGATTTCGACGAAACCGTCCAGAAGGCTGTCCACCGCATCCAGAGCTACGAATCGGTACGCGACCTGATGGAAGGGGCCCGCGAACTGGGCTACACGTCCATCAATATGGACCTGATCTACGGCCTGCCCTTCCAGACCGCAGAGTCCTTTGCCACCACGCTGGAACGCGTGCGTGCACTGCGTCCCGACCGGATCGCCCTGTACGCCTATGCGCACCTGCCAACCCGCTTCAAGCCCCAGCGCCGCATCAGCGAAGACGACCTGCCGTCGGCACCGACCCGACTGACGCTGCTGCAGAGCGCCATCAATGACTTTCTCGACGAAGGCTATGTCTACATCGGCATGGATCACTTCGCCCTGCCCGATGACACTCTGGCCAAGGCGCGCCAAGCAGGCCGGCTGCAGCGCAACTTCCAGGGCTACAGCACACACCCCGACTGCGACATCATCGCACTCGGCGTCTCGGCCATCGGCCGCATCGGCCCGACCTACAGCCAGAACGTCAAGACGCTCGACGAATACTATGCCCGTATTTCGCAGCGCCAGTTCGCCATCGAACGCGGCCTCAAGCTGACGCGCGACGACCTGATCCGACGCGCCGTCATCATGGAACTGATGTGCCAGGGCCGCCTCGATTACGAGCTCACCAGTTGCCACCTGGGCATCAATCCCCAGTACTACTTCGCCACCGAGCTGTCGGAACTCGATGCCTTCGAAGAGCACGGCCTGCTGGAACGCACGCCCCAGGGCATCCAGGTGACGCCCACAGGCTGGTTCTTCATCCGGGCCATCGCCATGACCTTCGATTACCATATCCGCGCCAGCGGACGACTGGCGAGCTTTTCGCGGATTGTCTGATCTGCAGTTCCAGCGTTGCCTGCCAAGGCGGCGCTTTTGCCCTGGGACTGGGGCCCGACGACAAAAAATGCCTGCTTCCTTCCGGAAGCAGGCATTTTTATAGTGGATCCAGCACACGCCCTGCAGCCTCAGGGCGTTTCATATCGAGTGCTCAGGCCAGCGCAGCGACCGGCTTTTCGAAGAAGGAGATTTTCTGTTCCTGGGCCGGGCGGTTGCCGGTCAGCAGATAATCGATCAATTCGCGCACCGTGCGGATCTGGTCGCCGAACGGCAGCTTGCCCGCCCCCCGGAAGAACAGGCCACGATCGACCTCGCCGCGCAGTGCTGCGGCCAGCTTGAGGTCAATGCAGAACTGGCCGATCTTTTCGATACCATCACGCAGGCCGCAGTGCGTCAGGCAGTCCATGCGCTGCGAGCAACGGCGCGGATCGGACTTGGCATTGGCCTGCAGCGTGCTTTCGCTGCGCAGGTAGCGGTTGAGCCAGGGTGTGCCCACGGCGCGCGCCGGCAGACCAGCCACGCTGACGAACTCGCGCAGATCGCCCTGTTCGGCACCGATCAACACCTTCTTGAAATTGACGTGCGCGTCGCTCTCTTCGGTCACGGCAAAGGCAGTACCCAGTTGCACCGCATCGGCACCATTGTTGAGCCAGTGCTTGACCTTGTCGTGCGAATCGATACCGCCGGCCACGATCAGGCGCGGCGCATCTCGGCCCAGACCCAGTTCGCGGAACAGGTCGTGGCAGCCTTGCAGCACGCGGGCAAAATCGAAGCGGTCATTGCGCAATTCTTCGATCTTGGCTGCACCCAGGTGGCCCGCAGCGAAGCCGGGATGCTCGATGACCATGGCGGCCGCATTGCGACCCTTCTTCATCCAGCGCTTGAGCACGATGCCGACACCGCGCACCTCGGACAGGATGGGAATCAGGTTGACCTTGGGATAATCCTCGGTCATCTCGGGCAGATCGGTCGGCAGACCGGCACCCATGACGATGGCATCGGCACCGCTTTCGCACGCCTGGCGCACCAATTCGACGTGATCACGCACTGCCTTCATGACGTTGACCGCAATCATGCCGCGCCCCTTGGCCTGCGTCTGGGCAGCCTTGATCTCGCGATCCAGTGCCACGCGATTGACCTGGTTGATCAGCTCGCGGTCCTTGCACTTCTCGGTCTGTTCGAGCAGGTCAGGATGATGGTGGCGCAGATCGACGCTGGCAATCGTGCCGACCGCATTCTCGCTGGCGACAGCGCCGGCCAGCCGGTGGGCCGATACGCCTACGCCCATGCCGCCCTGTACCACCGGCAGCAACTCACGTCCAGCCAGCACCAAAGGTTTAAACCAAGTCATTCCTGATACCCTGTAGATAATGTCACGCGAGACTAGGGCAAATTGGCTGCCCTGTCGTTGCGTGAGATCAAGTTATACCGCATATTTTTGACAGAACGACCGAAAAGCCCCGCAGCCAGCCGGGTCAACCCGGCAACGGCGCTGCGAAGCAGGTGTGTCAGCGGACCAGATGCAGGAAATGCAGGTGCTTTTCATATTGGTCGAGAATGTCGCTGATGATGGCGTCGCGGCTCCATCCCATGATGTCGTAATTCTGCCCACCTTCCTGGAGGTGAACCTCGGCACGGAAGTATTTGCGGTCTTCGCGCTCATCTTCCGTATCGCGGAAGGCGAACGCAGGCTGTACATAAGCGCGAGGCCGGACTTCGTAGACAAAATCGACTTCATCGCCATGCAGGACTTCCATCCTGATTCGTCCATTGTCGTCCTGCACGACCTTGACGTCAACATTCCTGTCGCGCAGCTCCGCAGCCACCGCTTCGCAGGCCGGCTGCACCACGTCGGTCACGAAACGGGTGACGTGGGTCCGCCGAGGAAACATCATCATGGTTCGCAGTCGCTGCTGCCAGTTGTCGCTGGAACCACCGGTGCGCGGCGCGAGGTGAGTACGATAGTAGGTACCCCGCTTGGTGATATCCAGGCTGAGCGCCTTGAGCAACCCCCATACCGACGCCAGCAGGATGACCGAGAACGGCAGCGCACTGGCAATGGTAGCTGTCTGCAACGCCTGCAGACCATCTGCCAGCAGCAGCACGATTGCCACCAGGCCGGCCGCCACTGACCAGAAGATGCGCTGCCAGATTGGCGTATGTTCCTTGCCGCCCGAAGCCAGCATATCAACCACCAGCGCGCCCGAATCTGCCGAGGTCACAAAGAAAATCACCACCATGACGATGGCCAGGCCGGACAGGAACGAAGAGAACGGGAACTGCTCCAGAAAGGCAAACAGCGCCAGCGAATTGTCGTTCTGCACGGTATCGGCCAGGCTGGTCAGGCCGTCCTGCAAGTACATGCTGATCGCGCTTTCGCCGAACACCGTCATCCACAGGAACGTGAAACCGGCCGGCAGGAAGATCACTCCGGCGATGAATTCGCGAATGGTTCGGCCGCGCGACACACGGGCGATGAACATGCCCACGAACGGTGACCAGGACAGCCACCAGCCCCAGTAGAACAGGGTCCAGCCCCCCAGCCACTCGGTCGGCTCATAGGCATACAGATTGAAGGTCTTGCTGACGATGCCCGACAGGTAGGTGCCGGTCGCCTGCACATAGGCCTTGATCAGGAATACGGTCGGCCCCAGGAACAGGATCAGCAGCATGAGTGCAACCGCCAGGATCATGTTCAGCTCGGACAGGCGGCGGATACCCTTATCCAGTCCGCTGGCAGCAGACAGGGTGGCCAGCGTGGTCGTGACCACGATCAGGATGACCTGCTCGGGCACCCCGACCGGGATGCCGAACAGGTAGTTCAGGCCGCTGTTGATCTGCAGCACGCCAAAGCCCAGAGAAGTCGCCACGCCGAACACCGTACCGATGATGGCGAAGATATCGACGGCATTGCCGATGGGACCGTAGATCCGCTCGCCGATCAGCGGATAGAGCGCCGACCGCAGGGTCAGCGGCAAGCCATGCCTGAACGCGAAGAAGGCCAGGATCAGCGCCACCATGGCATAGATCGCCCAGGCATGCAGGCCCCAGTGGAAAAAGGTGATCTGCATGGCCTCGCGCGCAGCCGCTGCCGTGGAGGCATCGCCCACGGGGGGCTGCAGGGTGTGCATCAGCGGCTCGGCCACGCCGAAGAACATCAGCCCGATGCCCATACCGGCGCAGAACAGCATCGCAAACCAGGTGACATTGCTGTAGTCGGGCTGGCTGTGATCGGGCCCGAGCTTGATGTTGCCATAGCGGCTCACCATGCAGAATATGGCAGCCATCAGGATCAGTGCCACGGCCAGGATATAGAACCAGCTGGCATTGATGACGATCCAGTCCTGCACCTGCGCGAACAGTTGTTGCGACTCTTGCTTGAAGGCCAGCGTCAGCGCCAGGATCACCATGATGATGCCGGCCGAGCCGAAGAAAACAGGTGGATTAATCACAACTTTCGGTCTGCGGGCGGAATCATTGGCCATGCACGTTATCCTTGAAAATCAACAAGATAAAACAATGCTACTACAGAGGCCCACCTAAAATCACCCACAAAATATTACATACGGAATAATCTTTTCCTGCATCCCCTCGTATCATGGCCCCCAAAGCCACTGTTCATGTGACATTGCCCTTCCGTCACAAAATGATACGGCCGCAGGGGATTTTGACAATGCTTAAATATTCGATCGTATTTTTCATCATCGCCGTCGTCGCCGGCGCACTCGGATACAGCGGTATCGAGGTCGGTGCCATCGCACTGGCCAGGATCCTGTTTTTCATTTTCATGATCCTGGCGATCCTCTCGCTGATCGGCAGCCGCTTCAGCAAGGAGTAGGCATGGCATCGGTGCCGCACGGCACCCTGCCATCCACTACACGCTTCACCCTCTACTGCTTGCCATCGGGGCCGCGCCCGCCGGGAAAACCAAAGCCTGTAAACATACTGCGGGTCTGATCCTGCATCTGCCCCTGCATCTGCACGAACATGTTCTTGCTCTGCTCGACGTAGTTGTTCATCATGTTCTGCATCATCGGTGTCTGCAGGTTCATGAACTGGGCCCAGGCCTCGGGACCGAACTGCGGGCCATAGAGCCCCTTGGTCTGCTCGGCCATGCGATTCTGGATATCGATGAAGGCCTGCATGTTCTTTTCGAGATACGACCCCATGATGCCCTGCATGGCATTGCCATAGAAGCGGATGATCTGGGCCAGCATCTCCGACGAGAACATCGGCATGCCACCGCTTTCTTCCTCGAGAATGATCTGCAGCAGGATGCTGCGTGTCAGATCCTCGCCGCTCTTGGCGTCGACCACCTGGAACACCTCGTGCTGCAGCACCAGTTGCTTGACATCGGCAACCGTAATGTAGGAACTGGTCTGCGTATCGTACAACCGGCGGTTGGGGTATTTCTTGATCAGGCGCTGCGGCGCGCCGGTCTTGGCTTGCGTCATATCGATTTCCTACAAATTCAACCCATGTGCAGTCCGCCGTTGAGCGAGAAATCCGCTCCCGTTGCGAACCCGGCATCGTCGGAAGCCAGCCATGCCACCATCGACGCGATCTCTTCGGGAGAACCGAGGCGGCGCACGGGAATGGTGGCGACGATCTTGTCGAGCACATCGGTACGAATGGCCCGAACCATATCCGTACCAATATAACCCGGAGAAATGGTGTTGACCGTCACCCCCTTGCTGGCGACCTCCTGAGCCAATGCCATGGTGAAGCCATGAATGCCGGCCTTGGCAGTCGAATAGTTGGTCTGGCCAAACTGCCCCTTCTGACCATTGACCGAACTGATATTGATGATGCGCCCCCACTGGCGCTCGACCATGCCGTCGATCACCTGCTTGGTCACGTTGAACAGGCTGTTGAGATTGGTATCGATCACGGCACGCCAGTCATCCAGCGACATCTTGCGAAACAGGCCATCGCGGGTAATGCCGGCATTGTTGACCAGCACATCGACGGGACCATGCTCGGCACGGATGCGTTCGAACGCAACAACCGTGGACTCCCAGTCAGATACATTGCCAACCGATGCGATAAAGGAAAACCCCTGCTCGGTCTGGTCGGCCAGCCATTGTTCGTGATCACGACTTGGGCCGCAACCTGCAATCACACGATAACCATCGCGAGCCAGCCGTTGGCAGATCGCCGTACCGATACCACCCATGCCACCCGTTACGTACGCCAGTTTTTCACTCATCTCTCTCTCCTTTGGGAAAGCAGGATCGCCGGAGCGGACCCTGCGTTTCCGGTCTTGCACATCATAATTGTGCTGTTTCTATAAGCTCTATAAATCAGACTGCACGTACCTTGACGTAGCGGCCGGGTGCCGGCTCGATCGGCGGATAGGCGGTACTGCCCAGTCGCTTCCTGGCCGCCACCTGCTTGCCCGCATAGCCCGACAGCCAGTTCATCCAGTCCGGCCACCAACTGCCGGGATGCTCTGCAGCCCTAGCAAACCAGTCGTCGGCCTGCTGCGGCAGAGCGCCCGGCGCAGCCATGCCCTCTTCGGCCCAGTAGCTTCGCTTGTTGCTGGCGGCAGGATTGATGACCCCGGCGATGTGCCCGGACGCCCCCAGCACGAAGCGGATCGGCCCCTGCAGGATGCCGGTATTGAGGTAGGCCGTCTTCCAGGGCACGATGTGATCCTCGCGCGAACCGAAGACATAGGCCGGCATGTCGAGCAGGCGCAGGTCCTGGGGTTGTCCGCCCACGGACAGCCGGCCCGGCTGGCAAAGATTGTTTTCCAGGTAGGTATTGCGGAAATACCAGGTAAAGAAAGGCCCAGGCAGATTGGTACTGTCGCTGTTCCAGTAAAGCAGGTCGAAAGCCTTGGGCGACTCGCCCTTCAGGTAATTGCCGACCACATAGTTCCAGACCAGCTCGTTGGGGCGCAGGAACGAAAAGGTCGTCGCCAATTCCTGTGCCGACAGCAGGCCGCCCTGCCCGATGGTCTGCTCGCGCAGACGGGTGTGGGTTTCATCGACGAACACATCGAGTATGCCCGTGTCGCTGAAATCCAGCATGGTTGTCAGCAGCGTGATCGATTCGGCCAGGTCCTGACCCCGTGCCTTGGCCAGCGCCAGCGCCGACGCCAGCAACGTGCCACCCACGCAGAACCCCAGGATATTGATCCTGGGCTGCGCCGTGATGTCGGACACGACACGAATCGCCTCCAGCACGCCCTGTTCGATATAGTCATCCCAGGTAGCTGCCAGCAGATCCTGATCCTCGGGCAGCGGATTGCGCCAGGACACCAGGAACAGGCGATGCCCCTGCTCGACGGCATGGCGCACCAGCGAATTGTGCTGCTGCAAATCAAGGATGTAGTACTTGTTGATGCAGGGCGGCACGAACAGCAACGGTCGCTCGTAGACCTTGTCCGTTTGCGGCGCGTACTGGATCAACTGGAAAAAGCGGTTTTCATAGACGATCTGGCCCGGCGTGGTGGCCACATTGCCGCCCACCTCGAACTGGCTCTCGTCGGTCTGGGAAATACGGCGACGACCGACATCCTGCAGGAAGTTGCTCAGGCCAGCCTGCAGGCTGGCGCCCTTGCTGTCGATCATGCTCTGCAAGGCATCGGGATTGAGTGCCAGGAAATTGGACGGTGCCAGCGCATCGGTCCATTGCATGAGGGCAAAGTGCAGGCGCTGGCGCGTGGAATCACCCAGGTCGGCCGCATCGGCCATGCGCTTGAGCGTGCGCGTCGACAGCAGATAAAGATGGGCCAGCAGCAGATGAGGCTGGCTTTGCTGCCACGCCTCGGCCGCAAAGCGTCGGTCCTTGAGTGCCGGGAGCGCCCCCTGTCGGGCCGCATCCATCAATCCGCTCCATTCCTGCAGAAACTCGTCCTGAATGGCCTGCAGCAATGCAGGATCCATGGAAGGGGGGGAATACGTATCCTGCTTGCCTTGCGCTGCCTTCACTCTCGCACCTCGCTTTGTAGCATCCAGAAATATTCACTCACTATATATCAATTCTTGATCGAAATCATCTTGCATCAGCAAACCCATGCTGTCAACCTGGAAAAGCCTCGTCCAGCCAGGCCAGCGTGGCGATTCGACCCGTCACATTGGCACGCCGATAGGAAAAGAAACGGCGATCCGTGGCAGTACAGAAACCACACCATTCGACCTCCTGCACACCGGCGCGCTGCAGCCGCTGTACTGCCAGTGCAGGCAGGTCCATCCACCATTTGCCAGGCTTCCAGCCCACCGGCAGGAAGCAGGAAGCCGCCTCGGGAGCCCTGGCCAGAAAGCCGGCATGCACATCTTCCCCTACCTCGTAGGCCTGCGGCCCGATCGCCGGACCGATCCAGGCGCGCCAACCCGGTGCGTCAGGCGTGCTGCCCTGCGCCTCGGACAATCGGGCCTGCATCTGTGTCAGCGTGCGTTCCAGCACGCCATCAAGCAATCCACGCCAGCCGGCATGGGCCACGCCCAGCACGCGCGCCGAAGCATCCGTGAGCACGACCGGCAGGCAATCGGCCGTCATGATGGCCAGGACCCGGCCTGGCTGCATGGTGACGGCGGCATCGGCTTCGATCGAGCGGTTTTCTGCCGTCGACAAGCCGGCGAGATCTGCATCATGGACCGTCACGCCATGCACCTGGCGCAACCAGACTGGCACGCTGGGCAAGGCTGCGCGCAGGTGCTCCCGGTTGCGGCGCACGATCAGTGGATCGTCGCCGACATGATCACCGAGATTGAACGTATCGTAGGGAGCCTTGCCGAAGCCACCCTCGCGGGTCGTCGCCAGACTGTGCACGCCTGCCCATTGCGGGCCGGACACACACGGCAAGCCCGCCCACTCATCCAAAGTCCGCATGCCTGCCCCCTTTTTGTGTCGATCCGACTGGGCCTGTGAGGCTATCGCCTACCCATCCTGCCAGTCTACCTGATCCAGCACCGTCCGCATATCCTGCGGCAAGGCTGCCTCGAAGGTCAATGCTCCCTCCTGTCCGGGTGCATCGAAACGCAGGGCGCGGGCATGCAGCATCTGCCGCTCTGCTACGCCCAGCAACCGGCCACCATAGAGCACGTCGGCCACCAGCGGATGCGACAGACTGGCCAGATGCACACGAATCTGGTGCGTGCGCCCCGTCTCCAGGCGACAGACCACCTCGGTGACCGGCTGACCATCCAGCCGCCCCAGGCGCTGTGGCGCATAATGAGTAATGGCTTCCTTGGGGGCCACCGGCCGCGTCACACTCATGCGCACCGGCACCTTGGGATCTCGACCAATGGGCTGACTGACGACGCCCGGACGACGCAGCCAGCCGTGGACCAGCGCCACATATTCGCGGCCCACGCTGCGCGCCTGAAGCTGTCGCACCAGCAAGGTCTGCGCCTGCTCATGACGTGCCACCACCATCAGGCCGGATGTGTCCTTGTCCAGCCGATGCACGATACCGGCCCGTGCCACCCTGGCAAGTTCGGGGTAACGATGCAACAGGCCATTGAGCAGCGTGCCGCTCCAGTTGCCGGCACCGGGATGCGTGACCAGCCCGGCGGGTTTGTCGACCACGATCCAGTCCGGCGCATCGGCAATCACGGCAAACTCGATGGGCTCGGGCATGAAAGCCAGATCTTCGGGGGCAGGCTGGGCCTGCACCGTGATCTCGTCGCCCGGCCCGGCGCTCTGGCGCACCTTGGCAGGCCGGCCATTCAGCAGCACATGACCGGCCTCGATCCAGCCCTGCAGGCGGCTGCGCGAATGTGACGGCAAAAGGCGGGCCAGTACCTTGTCGAGCCGGTCCACGTCACTGTCGTCAGGCACTGTCAGCAGCAGCACGCTATCCTCTGCCGACTCGTCGACGCTTTCATCCGGATGCGCCCCGGAATGTTTTATTGAATCATCCATCGCTACACGCCCTATAATTGCCCGCAATGCTAACACCAAGGGTGCTTTCGTGATTCGTGTTCCTGCCATCCTCTCCCCTGCTGCACAACCGCACCGCCTGCTTCTGGCGATGCTGCTCGCGCTGGCCATGCTGCTGGTCGCCGGCTGCGGCGGCACCGGTAACAAGGAGCCTGACCCCACAGCGGGCTGGAGTGCCGACAGGCTCTACCGCGATGCCAAGGAAGAAATTGCCGCCGGCAACTGGGCCCAGGCACGTACCCGCCTGCAAAGCATCGAGAGCCGCTACCCGTTCAGTGTCTATGCACAGCAGGCCCTGATCGATACCGCTTACGTCAACTGGAAAGACAACGAACCCGAGCAGGCGATGGTCACCATCGACCGCTTTCAGCAGCTCTACCCCAACCATCCCGGTACCGACTACATGCTGTATCTCAAGGGGCTGGTCAACTTCACGCCCAACAGTGCCTTTCTGAGCAGCGTGACCGGGCAGGACCCGAGTGAGCGCGACCCCAAGGGCCTGCGCCAGTCGTACGAAGCATTCAACGAACTGATCGAGCGTTTTCCCAACAGCCGCTACACCCCTGATGCCAAGCTGCGCGTGGCATGGCTGGTCAACACCATCGCCATGAACGAAGTGCACGTCGCCCGCTACTATTACGAGCGCGATGCCTATGTGGCTGCAATCAACCGGGCCCAGGCCGTGATTACCGATTTCGAAGGCGTGCCGGCCTCCGAGGAAGCGCTGGATATTCTCTACAACGCCTACGACAAGCTGGGCATGACCGATCTGCGTGACGACATCCTGCGTGTACAACAGGCCAACTTCCCCAACCGTTCGTTTGCCAACGAGCAGAGTGGCGGCAAGGACCGATCGTGGTGGAACCCGCTCAACTGGTTCTGAGCGACGCGTCAACCAAGCGCAGATAAATTTGTAGTGGATACGGGCCGGGCGAACAGATTCGCCCGGCCCGTTTTACATATCAGTCAGTACTGGGCTTATCCACTTCTGCCATGCGGTCCGTGTAGAAATCCAGCGCAACCTGCAGATCGCGAGTCCGCGCAAACGGTGGCAGGCCACGCCACAGGCGACGGCCATAGGGTTTGTCCACCAGCCGCACATCCCCCACCATCAGAACACCCCAGTCACGCTCGGTGCGAATCAGCCGGCCAGCCCCCTGCTTGAGGGCAATGGCCGCCTCGGGAAGCTGGAATTCCGCGAATGGATTGCCGCCGCGTTCGCGGCAGGACCGCAGACGCGCCTCGATGACAGGATCATCGGGCGGGGCAAACGGCAGCTTGTCGATGGCCAGCAGCCGCAGGGCATCACCCGGCACGTCCACGCCCTCCCAGAAACTGGCGCTGCCGACCAGCACGGCATGCGCCTCGGTGCGAAAACGCTCCAGCAACAGATGGCGACTGGTCTGCCCCTGGCGCAGCAGCGGCCAGTCCCAGCCACGTGCCTCGAAATGGCGTACGAGGCTGTCGGCAAAGATATCCACGGCGCGCAGCGTGGTGCACAACACCAGCGCACCGCCCTGACAGGCATCCAGCAATGGCATCAGGGTATCGATGAAGCGTTCGTTGAAAGCCGGACTGCTGGGCAATGGCATATCCGAAGGCACGAACAGCAGCCCCTGCGAGGCATAGTCGAACGGCGACTCCCATTTGGCAACCTGTGGCTCCCACAGGCCCAACTGGCGGGTAAAGTGGGTAAAGTTGCCCTGTACCGACAGGGTGGCCGACACCATGACCCAGGCCTGCTCCTTGCGCCGGCAACGGGAAAAAGCCTCGGCCACCGACAACGGTGCACTGTGCAGGCGCATGCCCTGGTGCGTCATCTCGACCCAGCGCACACAGCCCTGAGGATCCTCCGGTTTAAGCCACTGGCCAAGCTTGCCCAGCAGCGTCTGCGCGACCTTGGCCTGGGCGGCCAGGTCGGGGTGCTTTTCCTCGATCTTCTTGAGCCGGTCCGCTGCCTCGCCCACGCGTTCGATCAGCACATCCAGCGCGGCATGGAAACCGTCGGCATCGGGCAGCGCCTCGGCCGTGGCCTTGCGCCCGGGCATCTGCTCGATGGCGGCCGCGCTCAGGCGCCACTCGCGTACGGCATGTTCGAGCTGGCGACCGGCCTCGCTCCAATTGAGCGCCTCGCGCGCCTGTGCCAGGCCGACGGCCGCCATATCGCGGGCCAGATCCAGCAATTGGTGCGTGGATACGCTTTCCCCGAGAAAGCGGGTCGCCGTATCCGGCAACTGGTGCGCCTCATCGAACACCACGGTATCGGCCTGCGGCAACAGATCGACGATACCTTCTTCGCGCAATGCCAGATCTGCCATGAACAGCGCATGATTGACGACCAGCACCTCGGCTTCCTGAGCCTGCTTGCGCGCCTTCATCACGAAGCACTCGCGCACATGCGGACAGTCCTGCCCCAGACAATTCTCGCGGGTGGAGCTGACGCGGTTCCAGATATCGGCGTTCTCGGGTACGGCCGACAACTCGACCTTGTCCCCCGTCTGGCTCTGTTTGGCAAACAGCTGGATCTTGCGCAACTGTGCTGCTTCGGTACGCGAACGAAAGCCGCGATCATCCTCCTCGAGCCGCTCGAGATGATAATGACAGACATAGTTGGAACGGCCCTTGAGCAAGGCCACAGCTACCGGCACCGACAGCGCCTTGCGCACCTTGGGCAGATCGCGCTTGAACAACTGGTCCTGCAAGGTGCGGGTACCCGTCGAGATAATGGTCTTGCCGCCCGACAGGATGGCCGGGACCAGATAAGCCCAGGTCTTGCCTGTACCTGTGCCGGCTTCAGCCACCAGCGTACCGCGCGTGCGGATGGCCTCGGCAATGGCCTGCGCCATCTCCAGCTGGGCCGGGCGCAGGCGATAGCCGGGTGCCCCCTGGGCGAACGGGCCGTCTTCCGCAAAAATCGAAGCGAGATCATCCTTGAACATGGGTTCGCATGATACTGCCTGTCACGCATCGTGCGTACCGACTTGTGGCAAAATCATCCGCTTTGCCATCTTCCAGACCCAAGAGAGTCCGCCGTTCCCATGACCGATTCCATCGCTGCACAGCCGACCGACGTGGCCACCTATACGCCGGAGCCGCAAGCCACCGTTGCCGCCCGCATCGTCGCCCAGCTCGCCTCCGAACTGAATGCCCGTCCAGCGCAGCTCAATGCCGCCATCACACTGATGGACGAAGGTGCCACGGTACCGTTCATTGCCCGCTATCGCAAGGAAGCCACGGGCGGCCTGGACGATACCGTCCTGCGCAATCTGGAGACCCGACTCGGCTACCTGCGCGAACTGGAAGGCCGGCGCGGTGCCATCCTCGAGTCCATTGCCCAGCAAGGCAAGCTCACCCCGGCCCTGAAGAAAGACGTGACCGAGGCCGACACCAAGCAGCGCCTGGAGGATCTCTATGCCCCCTTCAAGCCCAAGCGCCGCACGCGTGCCCAGATTGCCCGTGAAGCCGGCCTTGAACCGCTGGCCGATGCCATCCTGGCTGACACGCAGGCTGACCCTGCCGTACTGGCCGCAGGCTACCTCAACGCCGAGGCCGGCGTGGCGGATGCCAAGGCGGCGCTCGACGGTGCCCGCGACATCCTCGCCGAACGCTTCGCCGAGCACGCCGACCTGCTGTCGCACATGCGCGATCACCTCTGGCAGACCGGCTTCCTGTACTCCAAGGTTGCAGAAGGCAAGCAAGCCGAAGGCGAGAACTTCCGCGACTGGTTCGATTTCAGTGAACCCCTGCGCAACCTGCCCTCGCACCGTGTCCTGGCGCTGCTGCGCGGCCGCCAGCAGGGGGTGCTCGAATTGCGCCTGGGGCTGGATGTCGAACGCGAGGCCGAAGTACCGCACCCCTGCGTGAGCCGGGTCGCCGAATTCCTCAAGCTCGGACCCCGTCTGTTCGAACTCGATGCCACGCCGCGCGCACGCTGGCTGGCCGAGGTCTGCCGCTGGACCTGGCGCGTCAAGCTGTCACCCGCATTCGAGACCGAAATGGTCACGCGCCTGCGCGAGAGTGCGGAAACCGAAGCCATCCGGGTGTTCGCCGCCAACCTCAAGGATCTGCTGCTGGCCGCACCGGCCGGCCCCAAGTCGGTACTGGGCCTGGATCCCGGCATCCGCACCGGCGTCAAGGTCGCTGCCATCGACAAGACCGGCAAACTGGTCGAGACGGCCACGGTCTATCCTTTCGAGCCGCGTCGCGACCGCGAAGGCGCAATGGCCACGCTGGCTGCCATCGCCCACCGCCACAAGATCGAACTGGTGGCCATCGGCAACGGCACGGCCTCGCGCGAAACCGAGAAACTGGTGGCCGATCTGTGCGATCGCCTGCCCGAACTCAAACTGACCCGGGTCGTCGTCTCCGAAGCGGGTGCTTCGGTCTATTCCGCCTCGGAAACCGCTGCCAACGAATTTCCCGATCTGGATGTCAGCCTGCGCGGAGCCGTGTCCATCGCCCGTCGTCTGCAGGATCCCCTGGCCGAACTGGTCAAGATCGAACCCAAGGCCATTGGTGTCGGCCAGTATCAGCACGACGTCAATCAGCGCGAAATGGCGCGCTCGCTCGACGCGGTGGTCGAGGACTGCGTCAACGCCGTGGGCGTGGATGTGAACACGGCCTCTGCCGCCCTGCTGGCTCGTGTCTCGGGCCTCAACAGCCTGCTGGCACGCAACATGGTGGCCTACCGCGATAGCCACGGAGCCTTTCCCAACCGCAAGGCACTCAAGGAAGTACCGCGCTTCGGCGACAAGGCTTTCGAGCAGGCGGCCGGCTTCCTGCGCATCCCCGGCGGCGACAATCCGCTGGACGCTTCCGCCGTGCACCCTGAAGCCTATCCTGTGGTCAAACGCATCCTGACGAAGATCCAGGCCGATGTGAAACAGGTCCTGGGCAATCGTGAGGCACTCAAGGGCGTATCGCCGGCCGAGTTCACCGACGAGCGCTTCGGCCTGCCGACCGTGCGCGACATCCTGAGCGAACTCGAGAAGCCGGGCCGCGACCCGCGTCCCGAGTTCAAGACTGCCCAGTTCAAGGAAGGCATCGAAACGCTCAACGATCTGCTGCCGGGCATGGTGCTCGAGGGTGTGGTCACCAACGTGGCCAACTTCGGGGCCTTCGTGGACATCGGCGTACACCAGGACGGTCTGGTGCACATCTCGGCCCTGTCGGAAAAATTCGTCGAGGATCCGCGCGACGTAGTCCGTGTCGGCCAGACCGTACAGGTCAAGGTGCTGGAGGTGGACGTGCCGCGCAAGCGCATTGCACTCACCATGCGGCTCAAGGACGACGTACTGCCGGCACGACGCAGTGGCGACCAGCCCGCCCCCCGCAACAACGGTGGCCGCAACCAGGGTCGCCAGGGTGGCGGTCGTCAGCAGGAAGCGGCCGCCCCATCCAACAACGCCATGGCCGCCGCCTTCGCCAAGCTCAAGCGCTGAGATCTGCCATGAAACTCTACATCTACGAACACTGCCCATTCTGCACGCGCGCCCGGATGATCTTCGGGCTGAAAAAACTGCCGGTCGAACTCGCCATCATCATGGAAGGCGACACCGACACCCCCACCCGGCTGGTCGGCCGCAAGGTCGTTCCCATCCTGCAGAAAGAAGACGGCAGCCACATGGCTGAAAGCCTGGATATCGTGCAATATGTCGAGAGCCTCGGTGCCCCCGTACTGACAGCAAAACCCGACGCAGCACTCGATGCCTGGGGCCAGGCTGTCTGGAAACCGGCGCTCGGCCTCATCATCCCGCGCTTCACCCAAGGCGACTTTGCAGAACTGGCCACGCCCGAGGCCCGCGAAGCCTATCGCCTGCGTGAGCAAAAGGCTTTCGGCGACCTCGATGCCCTGCTGCAGCGCACCCCTGAGCTCCTCGCGCAGATCAACCCGCTGATGGCACAACTGGCCACGCTGCTCGACGGACGCAGCGAGGAAATCGGCCTGTCCGACATCCTGCTGTGGCCACTGCTGCGCTGCCTCAGCATTGTCGGCGGGCTGGAATTCCCCGCGCCGGTCCTGGCCTATGCGCAGCGGCTCGAGCGACAAAGCGGCGTGCCACTGCTTTTCGACCAGCAGATTCACTGACGCTTGCAGGTGGTGCTCCAGCCGAACGGCAGGTACAGCGGGCACCACTTGACCAGACCGGTCGCCAGAGGCACTACACCGATCCAGCCCCAGGCACCGATCTGCCCGCCCAGGGTCAGCCCGATCAGGAGCAGGCCCAGCACGATTCTCAGAAAGCGGTCGACACCGCCGATATTGCTTTTCATGATTTGAACTCCCGCTGCTGAAAGGAACGATTCCACGGCATGCGCAGCAGCAAACGCGCCATCCCGCAGAACCCGGTGATACCGGCGAACATCAAGCCAGCCCCCACCAGGCCGGGCAAGACAAAAAACCAGGGAGACAGCAGGCTGCCCAGCAGTGTGCCGGCCAGCGCCAGGCTGCCGGCCACGATCTGCACCTGGCGCATCAGCTCCAGCGGCTGCGAGGGATCGCGCTCAACCGGCAATCCCTGCCGTTTCCACGCATCCAGCCCGCCTTCGATCCAATAGGCCTGGCAGGTGACCTGCTCGGCAAGCTGCTCCGCCGCCCGCTGCGTGCGAAGGCCCGAGCGGCAATGAAAGATAACCTCGCTGCCAGCGGGCAGTGCCGACAGGCAGAGCTGCGCCAGCGGCATGTTGACGGATTGAGGAATGCGCTCGCGCGCGTACTCGTCCACATCACGAATGTCGACCAGCACAGCACCCTGCCGCAGGAGAAAATCGGCGCGGCCGGGATCGATCGGTTCGATGGGCATGTCACACCTGCCTGGGTTAATTAATTATTTAATTCTAATTTAGAATTTACTAATTAACAAGCTGGTATCGTACCCATTGTCGATGGCTGGCCGCATGCCATGCGGCCAGCCAGGCAGGAATCAGTCCTGCTGCGCCAGTGCTTCCAGTGCCTGTTGCACGCGCAACTGTGCAGGCTCCAGATCCGTGGCAGCCGTAAAGCCAAGCACATTGCCATCCAGCAACAACTGTCCACCGCCCTCCGGCACCGTCGCCCAGGCAAGGTCTTTTTGCCGTTCCACCAGGTTGCGGCTGGCGGCACCCGCAGCGCGGGGTTCGTCGAACGGCACGGAATGCAGCAACTGGCTGCCATCGGCATCCAGCAGCCGGAACCTGAACTTGCCGTCTTCGTCACGATAGCTGACGAAACGCGCCGCCTTGCCGCCCTTGCCCTTGGCCCTGGCGGCCTGCGTGCCGGCCTGCGACACCGTTGCCAGCCGGCGCAGGCCGACGGCCTCGCGCAGCGTCTGCATGAATGGCGTGGCGATGCGGCGTGCCTTGGCGGCACCGGCCTGCAAAATATCCTCGATGCGCTCGGGCGCGGCAATCAGGCTCTCGTAGCGTTCACGCATCGGGGCCAGCGTCTGCTCCAGACGTTCGAACAGCGCCTGCTTGGCATCGCCCCAGCCCAGGCCGGTTTCCAGTTCACGGCGAAAGGCCGTGCTCTCGGCCTCGGTGGCAAATGCCTTGTAGAGCATGAACAGGTGCGAGTTTTCGGCATCCTTGGGCTCGCCCGGCTGACGCGAATCGGTCACGATGCGCATGATGGCGGCACGCGTCGCTTGCGCCCCCCCCTCGAAAAGCGGAATCGTGTTGTTGTAGCTCTTGGACATCTTGCGCCCATCGAGCCCCGGCAAGGTCGCCACATCCTCGGCAATCGCCACCTCGGGCAGCACGAAGAAATCCTGGCCTGCGCCATAGAGATGATTGAAGCGCTGGGCGATATCGCGTGCCATCTCGATATGCTGGATCTGATCACGCCCAACCGGCACGCGATGCGCGTTGAACATCAGGATATCCGCCGCCATCAGCACAGGGTAGGAATACAGCCCCATGGTGACACCATCGTCCGGCTCGACGCCCTGTGCCTGATTCTGGTCCACCGATGCCTTGTAGGCATGGGCGCGATTCATCAATCCCTTGGCCGTGACGCAGGTCAGGAACCATGACAGCTCCGGGATCTCGGGAATGTCAGACTGGCGGTAGAATGTGACCCGTTCCGGATCCAGCCCTGCGGCCAGCCAGGTCGCCGCGATCTCCAGCCGCGAACGCGCGACCCGGGCAGGGTCGCCGCACTTGATCAGGGCATGGTAGTCGGCCATGAAATAGAAGGCGTCCACATCGGGCTGCCGGCTGCTCAGGATCGCAGGCCAGATCGCCCCCGCGAAATTGCCCAGGTGGGGTGTGCCGGAAGTGGTAATGCCAGTCAGTACACGGGTATTCATGAATCAACCAGAAAGGACAGGAAAAAGTCCTGACAGTTTACATTGGAGTCGTACCATGAACGAACGCCAGCTTGTCATCTTCGGCGCACTCAACCTGTTTCTGGCCGTCGCGGCCGGGGCCTTCGGTGCCCATGCCCTGGCCCCCGGTTTCACGGAGCGGGAACTGGAGGTCTGGAAGACGGCCGTGCAATACCAGCAGGTGCATGCACTGGGCCTGTTCGCGATTGCCTGGCTGGCGGCCCAGTACGATGCCCGCGCCCTGTGCCGCGCAGGCACCATGCTGTCGGTCGGCATCGTGCTGTTCTCGGGCAGCCTGTACCTGCTGTCACTGACCGGCATCCGCTGGCTCGGCATGATCACGCCCATCGGCGGCGTGGCCTTCCTGGCAGGCTGGCTGATGGCGGCCTACAGCGTCGCGGTGGCGCGCCGTTCCTGATCCAGGTATTCCTGCGACTGCATTTCGAGCACGCGCGACACGGTACGATGGAACTCGTTGGCCATCGGCCCTTCGGTATAGACCTGCTCGATTTCACACTCGGCCGACATGATGAGCTTGACCTTGTGGTCATAGAACACATCGATCAGCCAGGTGAAGCGCCGCGCCTCCGAGGCCTGCCGCGCCGTCATGCGCGGCACGTCCGACAGGATCACCGTCTCGAATCGGCTGGCCAGTTCCAGGTAGTCATTCTGCGAACGCGGGCCGCCACACAATGTCGCGAAATCGAACCATACGATATTGGCCGCCATGTGCACAGGGCGAATATCGCGGTTCTCGATATGCAGGACAGGATCGGCGGCTTCCGGCCCTTCGGCCAGCCGCGCAAAGGTCTGTTCCAGCGCCTGGCGCGAAGCCTCGTCGAGCGGGCTGTGGTATAGCTTGACCTGCTCCAGCGCGCGCCGCCGGTAATCTACCCCGGTATCCACGTTGAGGATATCGAGTTTTTCCTTGATCAGCGCAATCGCGGGCAGGATGCGGTCACGGTGCAGCCCATCCGGGTAGAGCGTGGACGGCTCGTAGTTGGAGGTCATCACGAACGACACACCATGCCTGAACAGGCCATCCAGCAGCTTGTGCAGGATCATGGCGTCGGCCACGTCCGACACATGAAACTCGTCGAAACAGATCAGGCGGTACTTCGCGGCGATGCGCCGGGCCACTTCGTCGAGCGGATCCGTCTTGCCCTTGACCTCTTCGAGCTGGCGATGCACGCCACGCATGAACTCATGGAAGTGCAGGCGGGTCTTGCGCCGCAACGGCACGGCTTCGTAAAAGGCATCCATCAGGAAGCTCTTGCCCCGCCCGACGCCCCCCCACATGTAGACGCCTCGCGGCACTTCCGGGCGGCTGAACAGCCGCTTGAGCGAACTGGAGCGGGCGGCCTTGAAGGCAACCCACTCGTCGTAATAGCGCTGCAGGCGCTCGATCGCCGTGCGCTGCGCTGCATCCGGCTGATAGCCGTGCTCGGCCAGCGCCTTCTCGTAGTACTGGATGACACTCATACGTCTGCCTTGATCCGCCTGTTCCGGTGCCGCTGCTGCAGGCTGCTCCTGCCGCAGGGTTAAACCATCTATTGTAGCCGCCCGCTTTGGCAGGGCCCGGCTTCTCCGTCATACGACAGTTTCCAATCAAACCGGATCAGGTACCCGATCAAAATCGCCCATTGAAATCATGACTTTCATCAATAAAAAGACAATAAATAAACAAATCAGTATTAATTACCAATAAAAACAATTCTGATTAACATAGAATAGAAAGCGATTCATCAACTCGCTGCACCTGTCACACATGTCTCCCTCCGCTCTGCTCCGCGCCCTCATCATGGCCTGCGCGATGACCACGCACGCCCATGCCACTCCGCCCACTACCGCGCCTGTCGCCGACTACACGCTGAAGGTCGGCTATCTGGATCATGCTGCCGAAGGCCTGTATGAAATCCAGTACAACACGCCCGGCAATCTGGTCATGACAGCCGTTATCGACCGGGCCCAGGCAGACCAGGACCTGGGCTATGTCTATGCCTTCGATGCCGACACACTGGAAAAGCGCTGGCGCCTGGCCATGCCGCACCAGGCTTTCGCCCTGGCGCAGGACCGTACGCACAACAAGCTCTTCGTCAGCCACGGCAAGAACCGTGCTCTGAGCATCAGCCGCGTCGATATCGCGACCGGCACGCTGGAGCAGACCAGTGCGCGCCTGCCCATCCAGCCCGAAGATTTCAAGGGCAATGAAAGCCTGCGCCATATGGTGTACGTCCCGCAAGTCAACCGTCTTTTCGTCAGCTACAGCGCCACGGGCGAATCCTCGACGGAATCGGGGCGCTACCACAAGCTGCTGGTCATTGATCCCGACACGCTGGAACTGGTCGGCCAGGTCGAAGGGGCCTACCCTCGGACCGGCTACGCGCTGACCTATGACGATACCGAGCAGCGCATCTATACCGGCGGCAGTGGCTATATCAATGTCATCGATCCCGCCTCCCTGCAGGTTGTCCGCAGCCTGGACATGAGCCAGGCCGAGCCGCAGGCCGCCAATCTGCTCAGTCTCGGCATCGACCATGCCCACAAGCGGATCTTTGCTGCACAGAACATTTTCCGCAGCGAAGGAGAACAGGACGGCCTGTATGTATTCGACCTGGAAACCGGCAAGCAACTGGCCTTTGTGCGCAGCGGACGCGGCAGTATCAACGTCGCCTACAACCCGGAGCGCGACGAGGCCTATGTCGCCAATTTCCGTGAAGGCACCATCCGCGTCATCAGTGGCAAGGACTACAGCGTTGTCCGTACGTTCGACATCGGTCCCCTGCCGAACGAGCTGGCCTACGATGCCGCGCAGCGACGTCTCTATGTCGGCCTCAAGGAGGTCTACAGTCCACGCTCTTCGACCGGTGATTTCGTCGAGGGTGCGAAAGAGCGCCTGCTGAAGATCACCCTGCCGTCGGAGCAATGATCATGAAGAAAAACACACTCATGCATTGCCTGCCGATCCTGGCCCTGACACCTGGCGTGCTGGCTGCCCAGCCGGACACACCGGTCGACCAGCTCGACACGGTGGTGGTCACGGCAACCCGCAGCGAGCAGAACCTGAACGACGCCCCTGCCTCGATCAGCGTCGTGACGGCCGAAGACATCCGCCGCAAAGGTGCCAGCAACCTGCTGGAAGCCATTCGCGGCACGCCGGGCATCACCGTGACCGGTCATGGCCTGGCCGGGCGCAAGACATTCGGCATTCGCGGTGCCGACGACAAGCACACCCTGGTGCTGGTCGACGGCCAGCGCATTTCGTCGACGGATGACTACATCGGCCATTCCGACTACCAGTACGGCTGGGTGCCGATGGAGCAGATCGAACGCATCGAGATCATACGCGGCCCCATGTCGGCTCTGTACGGTTCCGAGGCGCTGGGCGGTGTCGTCAACATCATCACCCGCAAGGCACCGGATGAATGGACGGCCCGCTTCTCGCTGCGCGGCGATGCCACCAATGGCCATGGCGGCAATGGCCACCAGGCGTCGGCCTGGGTATCCGGCGGGCTGGGCGAGCATTTCGACCTGAGCATGACCGCCGAGCAGTCCCGGCGCGGCAGCGTGGCCTCCGACAAGGATCCCCGCCTGACTTCCATCGAAAGCAGCAACCGCCGCAGCGGCAGTGCGCGACTGGGCTTCACGCCGATCCAGGGGCAACGTCTGCAGGCCGACATCAGCCGCACCCTTGAGGACCGCGCCTACGATACCGTCAACAGCCGCCAGGTCTATTACCGCAACGAATATGCCCTGACCCGCGAACACAAGAGCCTGTCATGGCAGAGCGACTGGCAGGCATTGCGCACCGACATGAGCTATGCCGTCTCGAGCTTCGATGTCACCAACCGCCGCAGCAACGGCGTGGCGGCAACCCGTCCGCAATATCTGCGCGACAGGATCTGGAATGGCAACGCCTATTTCTCGCTGGGCAATCGTCATGACTTCACGCTGGGGGCAGAACATCGCAATGAGTACCTGCGCAATGATGGCATGATCGGCGGTTCCGACGAGGTCGATCACCGGTCGGTCTACCTGCAGGATGAAATCCGCCTGCTCGACGACCTGGGCCTGACCTTGGGCGGACGCTACGATCACCACGGCACGTTCGGTTCACGCTTCAGCCCACGCGCCTATACGGTCTGGCATGCCACCGATCGCCTGACCGTCAAAGCCGGCTTCGGTACCGCATTCCGTGCGCCTACGCTCAAGCAGAGTTCCAGCAGCTACGTGGGTGCAGAAGGGCCTCATACATTCCTGGGCAACAGCGACATCAAGCCGGAAATCAGTCGCTCCTACGAACTCGGCCTGAGCTGGCAAGGCGATCGCAGCAGCTATTCAGCCACCGTGTTCGAAAGCTCGATCAAGAACCTGATCAGCACCCGCCTCGTCAGCATCCAGGGCGTACGCCGGACCTACATCTACGACAATATCGCCCGCAGCCGCCTGCGCGGCATGGAACTGGCAACCAGCCAGTCCCTGACGCATGGCTTCTCGGTCGATGCTTCGGTCAACCTGCTGCACAGCCGCAACCGCGATACCGGGGAAGATCTGCCCTACCGTCCCTCTGTCAGCAGCTCTACCACGCTGCGCTGGCAGCAGGGACAGGTCGATGCCGGGCTGGAATGGCAATACATCGGTCGCCAGTACATGTCCGATGAATCCAACGCACTGGCACGCGCCCCGGGCTACAGTCTCTTCCATGCCAACGTGCGCTACGCGCTGAACCGACAGGTGGACCTGCGTGCCGGCATCACCAACCTGACCGACACCGACCTCGAGGCCAAGTCCGATCTGTTCGGCTATGCCGAACAGGGCCGCACCTTCTGGCTGGGCATGGATGTGACCTTCTGAGGCACCAGCACCAGCACTGCGCAGATACAGCATGGTCGTCATGCCGTATCTGCCGTGCAGGGCCACCCGCCCTGTCGGAATTACTCTCGGCCTTCCAGTGCCTCCAGATCAGCCTGCAATCTTTGCAGGCGCTGGCGCATCATCTGCAGGACAGGCGCAGGCCGGGTCAAGGCCCGCATGAAAACAGCCATCACCACCGCAGCAGACAAAAACAGCACGCTCACCACAACCCGTACGGCCATGCCCACCCAATATGACACATCACCCGGGAACAGGCGATGGCAATTGAGCGTCGAAAAGCGGGGGCAGTCGAGCAGATAGCCCTGTGTGACGGCCTGAAATAGCTGATAGGCAAAGATGCCAGCCACCGTCACGCCGAACAGCAACCCTGCCCCCAACAGGTACCACCGCTTTGCCCGGCTGCGCGCAATCTCCCGCGTAGCCTGATCCAGAGCACGCTGCTGATCCTCGCATGAACGTCTGAGCTTTTCGATACGCTTCACAATATCATCCAAAACAAAACAGCCCCCACGCTTGTCGCTACGCTCCGGCGCTGCTCCCTGGAGGGACGTTTTTTGCCTTGGGGCGGCCCGGCGACAAAAAGCCCCGGCATGCCGGGGCTGTGTCGTTCCCGAACAGGCGCAAAACCTGACGGAACCTGTCCGATCCCTGCCTATCCCATATTATGCGGCAGACAGAGATCAGTACGCACTCAGAAATTCAGCGTGCGCTTGTCCACGGCCAGGGCCGCTTCCTTGACGGCTTCGGACAGCGTCGGGTGCGCATGGCAGATCCGGGCGATGTCCTCGGCAGCGCCGCGGAACTCCATGATGGTCACGGCTTCGGAAATCAGCTCGGAAGCCTGCGGGCCCACGATGTGCACGCCCAGCACTTCATCGGTAGCGGCATCGGCCAGCACCTTGACGAAGCCGGTGGTGTCGCCCAGCGCACGAGCGCGACCATTGGCCATGAACGGGAAGCTGCCCGCCTTGTAGGCACGACCGGCCTGCTTGAGCTGCTGCTCGTTCTGGCCAACCCAGGCGATCTCGGGCGAGGTGTAAATGACCGACGGAATCGTATTGAAGTTGACATGACCGTGCTGGCCGACGATACGCTCGGCCACGGCAACGCCCTCTTCCTCGGCCTTGTGCGCCAGCATCGGACCGCGTACCACGTCGCCGACGGCCCAGACGTTGGGCAGGTTGGTCTTGTTGTCGTCATCGACGACCACGAAACCACGTTCGTCCAGCTTGAGGCTGACCGCTTCGGCATTGAGACCACCCGTGAACGGCACGCGGCCGATCGAGACGATCAGCTTGTCCACTGCCAGCTTGTGGGCTGCGCCTGCCGCGTCGGTGTACTGCACATTGACCGTGCGCGCCGTGGCCTTGGTATCGCCCAGCTTGACGCCGGTTTCGATCTTGAGGCCTTGCTTGGTCAATGCCTTGTGGGCTTCCTTGGCCACCTGCTGGTCGGCCACGGCCAGGAACTCAGGCGCAGCTTCGAGAACGGTGACTTCGGAACCCAGGCGACGCCAGACGCTGCCCAACTCCAGGCCGATCACGCCGGCACCGATCACGCCCAGGCGCTTGGGCACGCTGCCCAGTGCCAGTGCGCCGGTATTGGACAACACGGTCTTTTCGTCGAACGGCAGACCCGGCAGCTCGCGCGGCGCGGAGCCGGTGGCGATGATCACATGACGTGCGACCAGCGCTTCCTTGGCTTTCTTGCCTTCGACGGCAACACCCCAGCCACCCTCGACCTGGCCGGTGAATGCAGCCGTACCGTGGAAGAACGTGACCTTGTTCTTCTTGAACAGGTAGAGGATGCCGTCATTGTTCTGCTTGACGACTTCATCCTTGCGGCCGATCAGCGTGTCGAGCTTGAGCGACAGGCCCTTGACCTCGATGCCGTGCTCGGCAAAATGGTGGCCGGCCTGCTCGTAGTGCTCGGACGATTGCAACAGCGCCTTGGAGGGAATGCAGCCGACATTGGTGCAGGTGCCGCCAGGAGCCGGATCGCCCTTGGCATTGCTTGCGGCATCGACGCAGGCCACGCTCAGGCCCAGTTGGGCAGCGCGGATGGCGGCGATGTAGCCGCCAGGGCCGGCACCGATGACGACAACGTCAAAATTCTTGGACATGCTTGTGTTACTCCTGTATTCGGTTGGCCAGGGCTCAGACTTCGAGCAGCAGGCGTTGCGGATCTTCCAGCGCTTCCTTCATCGCGACCAGGCCCAGCACGGCTTCGCGACCATCGATGATTCGATGGTCGTAGGACATGGCCAGGTAGTTGATCGGACGGATCACAATCTGGCCGTTTTCGACGACCGGACGCTCCTTGGTGGCGTGGATGCCCAGGATCGCGGCTTGCGGCGGGTTGATGATCGGGGTCGACAGCATCGAACCGAACACGCCACCGTTGGAGATCGAGAACGTACCGCCGGTCAGTTCTTCGATGCCCAGCTTGCCGTCACGGGCACGGGTACCGAAATCGGCGATGGTCTTTTCGATCTCGGCAATGCTGAGTTGGTCGGCGTTGCGCAGAATCGGCACCACCAGGCCACGCGGGCTGCCCACGGCGATACCGATGTCGAAGTAACCGTGATAGATGATGTCCTTGCCATCAACCGAGGCGTTCAGGACCGGGTACTTCTTGAGTGCGGCCACGGCAGCCTTGACGAAGAACGACATGAAGCCCAGCTTGACGCCGTGTTCCTTCTCGAACTTGTCCTTGTAGGCGTTGCGCAGATCCATGACGGCCTTCATGTTGACTTCGTTGAAGGTGGTCAGGATGGCGTTTTCGGATTGCGACTGCAGCAGGCGCTCGGCCACGCGGGCACGCAGGCGGCTCATCGGCACGCGCTGCTCGGGACGACCGTCCAGCGACAGCGTGGGGGCCGGAGCCGGAGCGGCGGCAGGCTTGGCAGCCGAGCCCGACTGTGCATTGAGCACGTCGCCCTTGGTGATGCGACCGCCACGGCCGGTGCCGGCCACGTCGGTCAGGTTGTTGTCGGCCATCAGCTTGGCAGCGGCAGGCGAGGCAATCGCACCGGCAGCAGCCGGAGCGGCTGCGGCAGGCGCTGCAGCAGGAGCGGCTTCGGCGGCAGGTGCCGGCGCAGCGCTGGCCTTGGCAGCCGTATCGATGCGGGCAATCAGTTCGCCCGAGGTGACGGTGCTGCTATCGCCCTTGACGATTTCGGCCAGCACGCCGGCCGACGGTGCGGGCACTTCGAGCACGACCTTGTCGGTCTCGATTTCAATCAGGATTTCATCCGCCGCAACGGCTTCGCCGGGCTGCTTCTTCCAGTTGAGCAGGCTCGCCTCGGAAACGGATTCGGAAAGCTGGGGGACAACGACGTCAATTTTGGCCATGGTGGTGGTTCCGGTAATGAAAGTTGATCTGTCAGAGATGTGATCGGTCAAAAACGCGTGCGCTCCACGGCAGAGCGCACGCAGCAGGACGTTACTTGGTCAGGCTGAAGCCCTTGAGACGGCCGAAAGCCTGTTCGATCAGGGCCTTCTGCTGTTCGACGTGCTTGGCCAGGTAGCCGACGGCCGGTGACGACGATGCGGCACGGCCTGCATAAGCCAGCTTTTGGCCGGCCTTCATGTTCTGGTAGATGTGATGCTGCACGTAGAACCACGGGCCCTGATTCTGCGGCTCATCCTGCACCCAGATGACTTCGGTAGCCTTGCTGTACTTGCCCAGCACGGTTTCGAAGGTCTTGTGCGCGAACGGATAGAGCTGCTCGACGCGGACGATGGCCACATCCTTGGCATCACGCTCCTTGCGGGCGTTGACCAGATCGTAGTAGACCTTGCCCGAGCAGACCAGCACGCGCTTGACAGCCGCCGCCTTGATGGCCTTGTCGGTTTCGCCGATGATCGGCTGGAACTGACCTTCGGCCAATTGGCTCAGCGGCACGCCCGCGTCCTTGTTGCGCAGCAGCGACTTGGGTGTCAGCACCACCAGCGGCTTGCGGAACGGACGGATCATCTGGCGACGCAGCAAGTGGAAAATCTGCGCACCGTTGGTCGGCTGCACCACTTGCATGTTGTTGTCGGCGCACAGTTGCAGATAGCGTTCGATGCGGGCCGAGGAGTGCTCGGGACCCTGGCCTTCGTAGCCATGCGGCAACAGCATCACCAGGCCGGAATAACGGCCCCACTTGGCCTCGCCCGACGCGATGAACTGATCGATCACGACCTGGGCACCATTGGCGAAGTCGCCGAACTGTGCTTCCCAGATGGTCAGCGTGTTGGGGTCGGTTGCCGAGTAGCCATATTCGAAGCCCAGCACGGCCTCTTCAGACAACACCGAGTCGATCACGACGAACGGGGCCTGCTTGTCGGAGACATTCTGCAGGGGAATGTAGGTACCGTCGTTCCAGCGCTCACGCTTCTGGTCATGCCAGACAGCATGGCGATGCGAGAACGTGCCGCGGCCGGCATCTTCACCCGACAGACGCACCGGATAACCGGCGGCTACCAGACTGGCGTAGGCCAGGTGCTCACCCATGCCCCAGTCGATATTGAGCTCACCCTTGAGCATGGCGCGGCGGTCGTTGAGCAGCTTGTTGACCAGCTGATGCACCGTGCAGCTTTCCGGCACCGTCGTGATCCGCTCGCCCAGGCGTTGCAGTTCGGCCATCGGCACGGCCGTATCGCCGGCATCGGTCCACTTGGCATTGGCAAACGGCGACCAGTCGGTAGCGTACTTGCCCTTGTAGTCGGTCAGCACGGGTTCGATGGTCTGCTTGCCGTCTTCCATCAGTTGACGGTATTTCTTGACCAGTTCGTCAGACTCACCTTCAGCCAATACACCCTGAGTGGTCAGCTTGTCGGCATAGACCTGGCGGGTGCCGGGGTGCTTGCCGATTTTCTTGTACATCAGGGGCTGCGTGAGCGCCGGAGTATCCTGCTCGTTGTGACCCAGCTTGCGGAAGCAGACGATATCGACCACCACGTCGTGGCGGAACTGACGGCGGTAGTCCAACGCCAGGCGGGTAACGAACACCACGGCCTCGGGATCATCGCCGTTGACGTGGAACACCGGGGCCTCGATCATCTTGACGATATCGGAGCAATACAGCGACGAGCGCGTATCACGCGGGTCGGAGGTAGTGAAACCGATCTGGTTATTGATGACGATATGCAGCGTACCACCCGTGCCGTAGCCGCGGGTCTGCGCCAGGCTGAGGGTTTCCATGACCACACCCTGGCCGGCGAAGGCGGCATCACCGTGCACCAGCACCGGCAGCACCTGGCTGCCGTCAGTGTCGCTGCGGCGTTCCTGGCGGGCGCGGACGCTGCCTTCGACCACAGGGTTGACGATTTCGAGGTGGGACGGATTGAAAGCCAGCGACAGGTGGACCGGACCGCCCTTGGTCGAGACATCGCTGGAGAAACCGTTGTGGTATTTCACGTCGCCATCGGTCAGGCCTTCGGCATGCTTGCCCTCGAACTCGGCAAACAGGTCACCGGGCATCTTGCCCATGATGTTGACCAGCATGTTCAGGCGACCGCGGTGGGCCATGCCGACGATGATTTCCTGTACGCCGTTTTCACCGGAGTGGCTGACCACGGCATCCATCGAGGCGATGAAGCTTTCGCCACCCTCGAGCGAGAAGCGCTTCTGGCCGACATACTTGGTGTGCAGGAAGCGTTCCAGGCCTTCGGCCTCGGTAAGCTGCTGCAGGATGTGGCGCTTTTCGTCGACCGAGTAGTTGGGCGCAGCGACGGTCGATTCGAGACGTTCCTGGATCCAGCGCTTGGCCACCGGATCCGAGATATACATGAACTCGGCACCAACGGAGCGGCAGTAGGTATCGCGCAACGACTTGATCAAGTCGCGCAGCGTCATGGTTTCGGCCGTGGTGAAGTAGGTATTGGTGGCCGAATAGACCTTGTCGAGATCGGCTTCGGTCAGGCCGTAGAAGGCCGGCGTCAGCTCGGGAATCTCGGGGCGCTCCTGGCGCTGCAGGGGATCGATATCGGCCCAGCGCAGACCCAGCGAACGATAGGCAGCGACGATGGACTGCACCGAAACCTGCTTGCTGGCCACGGTCAGATCGGGTTCCTGGGCGCGGGTCACGAAGGCGTTGGCCTTGGCGCGCTGCGCGAACGACTCGATGATGGGAGCGTGGGCCTGGTCGCGAGTGCTTTCCTGACCGTCGGTGGCCGGCACATGCTGGAGCTGGTCGAAATACTGGCGCCAGTTGTCCGCTACCGAGGCGGGATTGTCGAGGTAGGCTTCATAAAGCTCTTCGACATAGGGAGCATTGCCCCCGAACAGATAGGAGTAAGACTGGACTTCTTTTTCCGTAGACATATAACGCTTCACCTATACGGGTGTTTCACCCGGTGCGATGCAGGAAAACCTTCCGCGACACGGCCAGACCGGATAGCGGATAGCGGGGGCAGAAGGCACGATAACAAGCCTAAAGAGCCGTTGTGAAACCAGTATAACCCTGTTGCGACCATGAGTACCACAAAAAAGCCCACCCATTTTTGATGGGTGGGCTTGCCTGAGGTGTCAGTGCAACTGAAACGAAATCATGCTGCGCCGCACACAGAACAAGGCTTGCAGAACTGGCTGCGAAGTGGCTCAGCGCTTGGCGATATCAACGACGTCACGCGGCACGGCACCGGTGAAGAGTTGGCGCGGACGGCCGATCTTGTACTCGGGATCGGACAGCATTTCACCCCACTGCGCAATCCAGCCCACGGTGCGGGCCAGCGCGAAGATGGCAGTGAACAGCGAGGTCGGGATGCCGATGGCGCGCTGCACGATGCCGGAGTAGAAATCGACATTGGGATACAGTTTGCGTTCGACGAAGTAAGGATCTTCCAGCGCGATGCGCTCGAGTTCCATGGCCAGCTTGAACAGCGGATCGTTTTCGAGACCCAGCGCCTGCAGCACTTCCTTGCAGGTTTCCTGCATCAGCTTGGCGCGCGGGTCGTAGTTCTTGTAGACGCGGTGACCAAAGCCCATCAGGCGCACGCCCGAATTCTTGTCCTTGACCTTTTCCATGAACTCGCCGACCTTGGCCAAGCCACCGCTGGCCTGGATCTCTTCGAGCATCTGCAGGCATGCCTCGTTGGCACCGCCATGTGCCGGGCCCCACAGGCAGCCGACGCCAGCCGCGATGGCAGCAAACGGATTGGTACCGGACGAACCGCACAGGCGCACGGTCGAAGTCGAGGCATTCTGCTCGTGATCGGCATGCAGGATGAAGATGCGGTCCAGTGCACGCTCGACCACCGGGTTGACCTTGTAGTCTTCGCACGGCGTGGCGAACATCATGCGCAGGAAATTGCCCGTGTAGGACAGATTGTTCTGCGGATAGATGAAGGGCTGGCCCTGGGAATACTTGTAGGCCATGGCCACCAGCGTCGGCATCTTGGAAATCAGCCGGATTGCGGAGATCTGACGATGCTGCGGATTGGTGATGTCGGTGGAGTCGTGGTAGAAGGCAGACATGGCACCGACCAGACCCGTCAACACGGCCATCGGGTGGGCATCACGACGGAATCCGCGCAGGAAGAACTGCATCTGCTCGTGCACCATCATGTGGTGAACGACCAGGCCGTCGAAATCGGTTTTCTGGTTCCCATTGGGCAGATCGCCATTGAGAATCAGGTAGCAGATATCCAGGAAATCACACTTGACCGCCAGTTGTTCGATCGGGTAGCCGCGATAGAGCAGCTCGCCCTTGTCGCCGTCAATGTAGGTAATGCCCGAGGCGCAGGCCGCCGTCGACAGAAAACCCGGATCATAGGTGAACATGCCGGTCTGGCCGTAGAGCTTGCGGATGTCAATGACATCGGGGCCCACGGTCCCCTGATAGACCGGCAGGTCAATGGAAGGCGAACCATCTGAAAAACTCAGCGTGGCTTTCTTATCGGACAGCTTCATCGATCGTTCCTCTCGTTTCTTGCAACTCGTTATTTTGGAAAAAGGCCCCGACCTTGACCGGGGCCTGCAACGTTTGGGCTGTCAGCCCGATCAATCCCTACGCCGTACGCAACCGCCCCAGCATGGTGCGGATTTCGGGCGTATCCAGCGCACCGTCGGGCTCCTTGCGCGCCAAAAGCAGATCCAGCAGTTCGTTGTCTCCAAGCTCGAACAGCTGGGTAAGCGAGGCTACATCCTCGTCGGTCAGCGTCGTTTCCCAGGCATCCAGGAAACGGGTGATGATCAGATCGTTTTCCAGCAGGCCGCGGCGGGCGCGCCACCGCAGACGGGTACGATCCAGTTCGGACAGCAATGCAGCCATGCTCTACTCCTGCTCAGACAGTGCGACGCACCATCAGTTCCTTGATCTTGCCGATTGCGCGTGTCGGGTTCAGCCCCTTCGGACAGACATCGACACAGTTCATGATCGTGTGGCAACGGAACAGGCGATACGGGTCTTCCAGATCATCCAGTCGCGAACTGGTTGCCTCATCACGACTATCGGCAATGAAGCGATAGGCTTGCAACAACCCTGCCGGCCCCACGAACTTGTCGGGATTCCACCAGAACGACGGGCACGACGTCGAGCAGCACGCACACAGGATGCACTCATACAGGCCGTCGAGCTCCTCGCGAGCCTCGGGCGATTGCAGGCGTTCCTTCTCGGGCGGCGGCGTATCGTTGATCAGGTACGGCCGGATCGAGTGGTACTGGTTGAAGAAGTGCGTCATGTCGACGATCAGGTCGCGGATCACCGGCAGGCCCGGCAGCGGGCGCAGCACGATGGGTTCCTTGAGTTCAAGCAGGTTGGTGGTACAGGCCAAGCCGTTCTTGCCATTGATGTTCATGGCATCCGACCCGCAGACCCCCTCGCGGCAGGAACGGCGGATGGCGAAACTGTCGTCCACATCGTTCTTGATGCGGACCAGCGCGTCCAGCAGCATCTTGTCGGTCGGTTGCAGCTCGACTTCCAGCTTCTGCATGTAGGGGCGCTCGTCCTTGTCAGGATCGTAGCGGTAGATTTCGAATTTAACGATGCGTTTGGTGCTCATTGCCAGCGTCCTGCTTAGAAAGTCCGCGCCTTGGGCGGGAAGCTATCAACCGTAAGGGGTTTCATCTGGACCGGTTTGTAGTCCAGACTGTTGGTATCGGAATACCACAGGCTGTGCTTCAGCCAGTTCTCGTCATCACGGGTCGGGAAATCGTCCAGGGCATGCGCGCCGCGGCTTTCGGTCCGCTTGGACGCTGCCAGGACGGTGGCACGTGCCACTTCGATCATGTTGCTCAGCTCAAGCGCCTCGATACGAGCGGTATTGAAGACCTTGGACTTGTCCTTGAACGAAACGTGTTGAACGCGCTCGGCGAGATCGGCGATCTGGCCCACACCCTCTTCCAGCAGTTCGAGGGTACGGAACACGCCACAGTGGCGTTGCATCGACACGCGGATGGCGTTGCCAACATCCTGGGTCTTTTCGCCATTGGCGCGCGACTCCAGGGCATTGACGCGATCCAGCGAGAACTCGAGCGACTGCTGGGGCAGTGGCTTGTGGGTTTTCTGGCGTTCCGGGTGGGCAGCCACGATGTGGTTGCCGGCAGCGCGGCCGAACACGATCAGGTCGAGCAGTGAGTTGGTACCCAGACGGTTGGCACCATGCACCGAGGTAGCGGCACACTCGCCGATCGCGTACAGGCCATTGACCACACGGTTGGCCCCATCGGCCCACGCCATGACCTGCCCGTGGTAATTGGTCGGGATGCCGCCCATCTGATAGTGAATGGTCGGCACGACCGGGATCGGGTCCTTGATGGGATCGACGTTGCCGAACTTGATGGCGATTTCGCGGATCGAGGGCAGGCGCTTGTTGATCACATCGGAACCGAGGTGATCGAGCTTGAGCACCACATAGCTGCCATCGGGACCACAGCCACGGCCTTCCTTGATTTCCTGGTCCATCGAGCGCGACACGAAATCGCGCGGTGCCAGATCCTTGAGGGTGGGCGCATAGCGCTCCATGAACCGCTCGCCGTTCTTGTTGAGCAGGATACCGCCCTCGCCGCGCACGCCTTCGGTGATCAGCACGCCCGCGCCGGCCACGCCGGTCGGGTGGAACTGCCAGAACTCCATGTCTTCGAGCGGCAGACCCGAACGCGCCACCATGCCCAGGCCATCGCCGGTATTGATGAAGGCGTTGGTCGAGGCGGCCCAGATACGGCCGGCACCGCCCGTGGCCATGACCGTGGTCTTGGCTTCGAGGATATAGATGTCGCCGGTTTCCATTTCGAGCGCAGTCACGCCGACCACATCGCCATCATCGTCGCGCAGCAGATCGAGCGCCATCCATTCCACCAGGAAATGGGTACGCGCAGCGACGTTGCGCTGATACAGCGTATGCAACATGGCGTGGCCGGTCCGGTCAGCGGCGGCACAGGCGCGCTGCACCGGCTTTTCGCCGAAGTTGGCGGTATGGCCGCCGAACGGACGCTGGTAAATGGTGCCATCGGCATTGCGGTCAAACGGCATGCCGAAGTGTTCGAGTTCGTACACGGCATTGGGTGCCTCGCGGCACATGAACTCGATGGCATCCTGGTCGCCCAGCCAGTCCGAACCCTTGACGGTGTCGTACATGTGCCAGTACCAGTTGTCTTCGCTCATGTTGCCGAGCGAGGCGCTCACCCCACCCTGGGCCGCAACCGTGTGCGAGCGGGTCGGAAACACCTTGGAAAGCACGGCGACCGACAGGCCGGCCTGTGCCAGTTGGAGGGAGCAACGCATGCCGGCACCACCTGCACCGACGACCACCACATCAAACTTGCGGCGGGGAAGGGAATTCTTGACAGCGACCACGGCTTAGATACTCCAGAGGATTTGGGCGAAATAGATGACCGAACCAAGCAGCCACAGGATCGTCAGGACATGCAGGGTCAGACGCAGGCCCGCAGGCTTGACATAGTCCATCCAGATGTCGCGCACGCCGATCCAGGCATGCCAGGCCAGCGCGATGAACGCCAGCGAAGCCAGCACCTGCCCCAGCGGGATCGCGAAAACCTTGAACGTGAAAAGCGCTTTCCAGTGCTCGTAGGTAAATGCAGGCATGCACAGCACGCCGATGAACAGCACCAGCGTATAGACCGCGAGCACCACGGCCGTGACGCGCTGGGCGATGAAATCCTTAAGGCCGTAGTGCGCCCCGACTACGAGACGCTTGGGGCCGACGTTTTGCGGGCTTGCCATTTTTTACCAGACTCCAAACAGTTTGAGACCGAACAGGGCCGTGAGGGCCAGGCTGACGATCAGGACGGATACTGCGCTCTTGCGCGAGCCTTCCTTGGTCGTGCCGATGTGCAGATCCAGCACCAGGAACCGGATGCCGGCGCAGAAGTGATGCAGATAGCCCCAGATCAATGCCAGCAGTACCAGCTTGACCAGGGGGAACGACACCAGCGCGTGCAGGCTGGCGAAACCCGCTTCCGAGGTCACGCTGCGCTCGAACAGCGGCAGGATGACCAAGGGAATACAGAGAAACAGCAACACACCGCTGACACGGTGCAGGATCGACACCTTGCCGGCCCAGGGCAGCCGGTACTGCGTGAGATTGGATATGCTGATATTGCGAAACTGCGGGCGCGGCTTGGCGGCGGTATCGGACATTGAAGGCCTCGGTGGATACGTAATGACTAAAGACTGCAAACTCGTCGTCCGGTTACATATCCGGACATAAACACAATATTTTCACTCATTTGGCACACGAACACCAAGCAAGCGAAAAAACCCTTTTAGTTCAGACTGTTGCGGTAATGATACCCCTCAGTCAGATAGTGCCCGCGACGCACCTCCATGGGGCGATCGCCGTAGGTATGGGAAACGCGCTCGACCTGCAGCAGCGGCGTACCTGGTTCGACCTGCAGCAGGGTGGCATATTCTTCGCCCGCCGTGACGGCACGCAGTTTTTCGTCGGCGCGCACCATGCTGACGCCGAACTCGGTCTCGAACAATCCATACAACGGGCCGCGATAGCTGCCCAGCAGCTCGGCCGTCAGTCCGCGAAACACATCGCCGGGCAGCCAGATATCGTCCACCACGGTGGCTTTTCCGGCAAAGCTCAGGACGCGGCGGATCGCCACGACCTGCTCGCCGGTACGGATCTCGAGTGCCCGGGCAATTTCTGCGCTGGAGCGGATGCGTCCACACGACAGAACCTGGCTCTGGGCCGGCTGCGGCACCCCCTGATCGGGCGCAAGCCGCAGGAATCGATAGCGCACGCGAGCTTCATGATGGGTGGCAACGAAGGTACCCTTGCCCTGGCGACGCAGCAGCAGGTGTTCGGCCGCAAGCTCATCGATCGCCTTGCGCACTGTACCCTGGCTGACCTGGAATCGCGTTGCCAGTTCCATTTCGCTGGGAATGGCTTCGCCGGGTTTCCAGTCACCCCGATCCAGGCTTTGCACCAACAGTGCCTTGATCTGACGATAGAGCGGACTGAAGGCGGCACCATGCATGCGTCCGGCACGCGCCTGCGCCGCAGGCACTGCCAGGCCGCCCGCTGTAGCGGGCGCCGCAGACTGCAGGGCGTTGTCATCCGTTGGGTTCATGCACACAGTTCAGGCCGGCGCACTTGCTGAATGCGGTTTCCACATACAGCACGCCCGGCCTTTTTCGGAAAAGGGTTTTCAGCATTGTGGCATAAGCCGAATCCAGCGTCCAGATCTTATGTCTTATATAAGATATAAGACCATTGACGAAGATCAAGTATGGGTCTACGATATTTGCACTGGATGACGCGTCCCGGGGCTGTCAGCACGACAGTTTGACCGGTAAACTGTTTGATGCTCTATCCACTCACATATATACGGAGATTTTTCATGTCCAAACCCGCTTTGCGCGTCGCCGTAACCGGTGCCGCTGGTCAGATCGGCTATGCCCTGCTGTTCCGCATCGCCTCCGGCGAGATGCTCGGCAAAGATCAGCCCGTCATCCTGCAACTGCTGGAAATTCCTGACGAAAAAGCGCAAAAGGCACTGCAGGGCGTGATCATGGAACTGGACGACTGCGCCTTCCCCCTGCTGCAGAGCGTCACGGCCCACAGCGATCCCCGCACTGCCTTCAAGGATGCCGACGTGGCCCTGCTGGTCGGTGCCCGTCCCCGCGGCCCCGGCATGGAGCGCAAGGATCTGCTGCAGGTCAACGCCAAGATCTTCACCGAACAGGGCAAGGCCCTGAACGATGTCGCCAGCCGCAACGTCAAGGTGCTGGTGGTCGGCAACCCGGCCAACACCAATGCCTACATCGCCATGAAGTCGGCACCCGACCTGCCCGCCAAGAACTTCACCGCCATGTTGCGCCTGGATCACAATCGCGCCCTGTCGCAACTGTCGGCCAAGGCCGGCGTGGCCGTCGGTGACATCGAGAAGCTGATCGTCTGGGGCAACCACTCGCCCACCATGTATCCGGATATCCGCTTCGCCACCGTCAACGGCAAGAAACTGGCCGAGACCATCAACGACGACGCCTGGAACCGCGACACCTTCATTCCCAAGGTCGGCAAGCGTGGTGCCGCCATCATCGAGGCCCGTGGCCTGTCCTCGGCCGCTTCGGCAGCCAACGCCGCCATCGACCACATCCGCGACTGGGTGCTGGGCAGCAACGGCAAGTGGGTCACCATGGGCGTGCCCTCGGATGGTTCCTACGGTATCCCCGAAGGCATCATCTACGGTGTGCCGGTCACGACCGAGAATGGCGAGTACAAGCGTGTCGAAGGCCTCGAGATCGATGCTTTCTCCCGTGAGCGCATGGACTTCACGCTGAACGAACTGCTCGAAGAGCGCGACGGCGTCAAGGACCTGCTGGCCTAAACAGCCCCCCGGCGTCCGCGTTCTGCGCGGACGCTGCCGGCCCGGCTCGGCCGCGCTTTCCGACCCCATGGTGGAAACGTCGAGCCGGACGGCGGCTCCGGACACCTGGGATGTTTCAAGACACATTTCCCACTGTCATTTCATACGGAGTTTCCATGTCACGACCCGAATCCGCCGGCGCACGCTTTCGCCGCGCCCTGCAGGAAGAGCATCCCCTCCAGATCATCGGTGCCATCAATGCCAACCATGCACTGCTGGCCAAACGTGCAGGCTATCGTGCCATCTACCTGTCGGGTGGCGGCGTCGCCGCAGGTTCGCTGGGACTGCCCGACCTGGGCATCAACACGCTGGACGACGTGCTGACCGATGTACGCCGCATCACCGATGTCTGTGATACGCCGCTGCTGGTTGACATCGATACCGGCTTCGGCCCCTCCGCCTTCAACATTGCGCGGACCGTACAGAGCCTGATCAAGTTCGGCGCAGCCGCCTGCCATATCGAGGATCAGGTCGGTGCCAAGCGCTGCGGCCACCGCCCGGGCAAGGAGATCGTCTCCACCGCCGAGATGGCCGACCGCGTCAAGGCTGCTGCCGATGCTCGTACCGATGAAGACTTCTACCTGATTGCCCGTACCGACGCGATTGCCGTCGATGGTGTGGACGCCGCACTCGAGCGCGCCCATATCTGCGCCGAAGCCGGCGCTGACGCGATCTTTGTCGAAGCCGCCTACGACCTGCCCACCTATCGCCGTTTCACCGAATCGCTACCCGTACCGGTACTGGCCAACATCACCGAATTCGGCAAGACGCCGCTGTTCACCGTCGAAGAACTCGACAGCGCAGGCGTCGGCATGGTGCTGTACCCGCTGTCGGCCTTCCGCGCCATGAACAAGGCCGCCGAACTGGTCTATGCCGCCATCCGCCGCGACGGTCACCAGCATGATGTCCTGGAACTGATGCAGACCCGCGAAGAACTCTACGACCGCATCGGCTACCACGATTACGAGGCTCGCCTCGATGCCCTTTTCGCCCAGGGCAAGAAAGCCTGACCCCAGTTCGGCACCCCGCATCGGGGCACCCCCAGAAAACTCAAGGAGCAGAGACAAATGAATACCCGCAAAACGACCGCCAAGAATAGTAACAAACGTTCGACCGCCCCCCAGGCGGCAGCCAAGGCCGCCGCCCCGGTCGATACCACGACCGCTGCCAGCGCGGCACCTGCGACCGGCCCCAGGCCCAAGAAATCCGTCGCCCTGTCGGGCGTGGTCGCAGGCAACACCGCGCTCTGCACGGTCGGCCGCAGCGGCAATGACCTGCACTATCGCGGCTACGACATCCTGGATCTGGCCAAGGCCAGCGAGTTCGAGGAAATCGCTCACCTGCTGGTGCATGGCAAACTGCCCAACAAGACCGAGCTGGCTGCCTACAAGCAAAAGCTGCGTGGCCTGCGCGGCCTGCCCCTGCATCTGCAGCAGATTCTGGAGTCGCTGCCTGCGGCCAGCCATCCCATGGATGTGATGCGCACGGCAGTCTCGGTGCTCGGCTGCGTGCTGCCCGAGAAGGATGACCACAACGCCCCCGGCGCACGCGACATCGCCGATCGCCTGATGGCCAACCTGGGTTCGGCCCTGCTCTACTGGTATCACTACAGCCACAATGGCCGGGTCATCGACGTCGAAACCGATGATGACAGCATCGGCGGCCACTTCCTGCACCTGCTGCACGGTCAGGCACCCTCCGACGAATGGGTCCAGGCCATGCACACTTCGCTGGTGCTGTACGCCGAGCATGAATTCAACGCATCCACCTTCACGTCACGCGTGATCGCCGGCACCGGTTCCGATATCTATTCGGCCATCGCCGGAGCCATCGGCGCACTGCGCGGCCCCAAGCACGGCGGTGCCAACGAGGTCGCCTTCGAGGTGCAGCAACGCTACGAAACCCCGGACGAGGCCGAGGCCGACATCCGGCGTCGCGTCGAGAACAAGGAGGTGGTGATCGGTTTCGGCCATCCGGTCTATACCGTCTCCGATCCGCGCAACAAGGTGATCAAGGACGTGTCACGCAGCCTGGCCAAGAAGGCAGGCAACACCAAGATGTATGACATTGCGGAACGCCTGGAGGCAGTCATGTGGGACGCCAAGAAAATGTTCCCCAACCTGGACTGGTTCTCGGCCGTGTCGTATCACCTGATGGGTGTACCGACCGCGATGTTCACGCCGCTGTTCGTGATCGCCCGCACGGCCGGCTGGGCGGCGCACATTCTGGAGCAACGCGCCGACAACAAGATCATCCGCCCGACGGCCAATTATGTCGGCCCGGAAGACCGCAAGTTCGTGCCTATCGGCAAGCGCTGACCCATACCGAGGATGCTGCCATGAACCGCGCATACCGCAAACCCCTGCCCCATACCGCACTGGACTACTTCGACGCACACGCTGCCGTCGAGGCTATCCAGCCCGGTGCCTACGACACGCTGCCCTACACCTCGCGCGTACTGGCGGAAAACCTGGTGCGGCGCTGCGATCCAGCCCGGCTGACCGAAGCGCTGCAACAGCTCATCGAGCGTCGCCGCGACCTGGATTTTCCCTGGTATCCGGCCCGCGTCGTCTGTCATGACATCCTGGGCCAGACCGCACTGGTGGATCTGGCCGGGCTTCGCGATGCGATTGCCGAAAAAGGCGGCGATCCGGCACAGGTCAACCCGGTGGTGCCAACCCAGTTGATCGTGGACCACTCCCTGGCAGTCGAGCATGCCGGCTTCGAGCCCGACGCCTTCGAAAAAAACCGCGCCATCGAGGACCGCCGCAACGATGACCGCTTCCACTTCATCAACTGGACCAAAACTGCCTTCAAGAACGTGGACGTGATCCAGCCGGGCAACGGCATCATGCACCAGATCAATCTGGAGAAAATGTCGCCGGTGATCCAGAGCCGTAACGGCGTCGCCTTTCCCGACACCTGTGTCGGCACCGACAGCCACACGCCGCACGTCGATGCGCTGGGCGTGATCGCCATCGGCGTGGGCGGCCTCGAGGCCGAAAGCGTCATGCTGGGCCGCGCCTCCATGATGCGACTGCCGGATATCGTCGGCGTCAGGCTGACGGGACGACGCCAGCCCGGCATCACCGCCACCGACATCGTGCTGGCGCTGACCGAGTTCCTGCGCCGCGAGAAGGTCGTCGGTGCCTATGTCGAATTCTTTGGCGAAGGGGCCGACAGCCTGACCATCGGAGACCGCGCCACCATCTCCAATATGTGCCCGGAGTACGGTGCCACGGCGGCCATGTTCTATATCGACCAGCAGACGCTCGACTACCTGCGGCTGACCGGCCGCGAGCCCGAGCAGGTGGCACTGGTGGAAAACTATGCGAAAACCACCGGATTGTGGAGCGACGCGCTGCGCAGCGCCGAATACGAGCGCACACTGACGTTCGACCTCTCGACCGTCGAGCGCAATATGGCCGGGCCGTCCAATCCGCATCGGCGTCTGCCAACCTCGGCCCTGCGCGAACGCGGCATCGCCGATCCCGCCCGGCTGGCGGCTGGCCAGGCTGAACAGGCACAGGGCCTGATGCCGGATGGTGCCGTCATCATCGCCGCCATCACCAGTTGCACCAACACATCCAATCCCCGCAACGTGGTAGCGGCCGGGCTGCTGGCTCGCAAGGCCAATGCTCTCGGCCTGACACGCAAGCCCTGGGTCAAGACCTCGTTTGCCCCCGGCTCCAAGGTCGCCCGTCTGTACCTGGAAGCGTCCGGCCTGCTGCCCGAGCTGGAGAAACTGGGCTTTGGCATCGTGGCCTATGCCTGCACCACCTGTAATGGCATGTCCGGCGCGCTTGACCCTGCGATCCAGCAGGAAATCATTGACCGCGACCTGTATGCCACCGCCGTGCTGTCCGGCAACCGCAATTTTGACGGTCGGATCCATCCCTACGCCAAGCAGGCATTCCTGGCCTCGCCTCCCCTGGTGGTGGCCTACGCCATTGCCGGTACGATACGTTTCGATATCGAGCAGGATGCACTCGGCCACGATGCGTCGGGCCGACCCATCACGCTCAAGGATCTGTGGCCCAGCGACGAGGAAATCGATGCCCTGGTCGCCGCCAGCGTCAAGCCCGAGCAATTCCGCCAGGTCTACATGCCGATGTTCGACCTGGGCACGGTGCAGGAAGCCGACAGCCCGCTGTATGCATGGCGTCCGACCAGCACCTACATCCGTCGCCCGCCGTACTGGGAAGGCGCACTGGCAGGCGAGCGCACACTGCGCGGCATGCGCCCGCTGGCTGTCCTGCCGGACAATATCACCACCGATCACCTGTCGCCTTCCAACGCCATCCTGCCCGACTCGGCCGCCGGCGAATACCTGGCAAAAATGGGACTGCCGGAAGAGGACTTCAACTCCTACGCCACCCACCGGGGTGATCACCTGACCGCGCAGCGCGCCACGTTCGCCAACCCTCAGTTGGTCAACGAAATGGCCGTGGTCGACGGTCAGGTCAGGAAAGGTTCGCTGGCCCGCATCGAGCCGGAAGGCCAGGTCGTGCGGATGTGGGAAGCCATCGAAACCTACATGGATCGCAAGCAGCCGCTGATCATCATCGCCGGTGCCGACTACGGCCAGGGATCGTCACGCGACTGGGCCGCCAAGGGGGTGCGCCTGGCCGGTGTCGAGGCCATCGTGGCCGAAGGTTTCGAACGCATCCACCGTACCAACCTGGTCGGCATGGGTGTGCTGCCACTGGAGTTCAAGCCGGGCACCACCCGCAAGACACTGGCCATCGACGGCACCGAAACCTATGATGTGGCCGGTGCCCGCACCCCGCGCGCCGACCTGACACTGGTGATCCACCGTCGCAACGGGGACACCCTCGAGGTGCCGGTCACCTGCCGGCTCGATACCGAAGAGGAAGTCTCGATCTATGAGGCAGGCGGTGTCCTGCAGCGTTTCGCCCAGGACTTCCTGGAGATGGAGGAAACACAATGAGCCAGGCCCCTCAAACCCGCATCCCGGCCACCTACATGCGTGGGGGCACGAGCAAGGGCGTGTTTTTCCGGCTGCAGGACCTGCCGCTGGCCGCCCGGCAGCCCGGTGTCGTCCGCGATGCATTGCTGTTGCGCGCCATCGGCAGCCCCGATCCCTATGGCAAACAGATCGACGGCATGGGCGGTGCCACCTCCAGCACCAGCAAGACAGTGATCGTTTCGCGCAGCGAACGGCCCGGCCATGATGTCGACTATCTGTTCGGGCAGGTCGCCATTGACCGCCCCTTTGTCGACTGGAGCGGCAATTGCGGCAATCTGTCGGCGGCCGTCGGCCCCTTTGCCATTGCCAGCGGGCTGGTGGACCCAGCCCGCATTCCACTGAATGGTGTGGCCACCATCCGCATCTGGCAGGCCAATATCGGCAAGACCATCGTGGCACATGTCCCCATCACGAACGGTGCCGTGCAGGAAACCGGCGATTTCGAGCTGGATGGCGTGACGTTTCCGGCCGCCGAGATCCAGCTCGAATTCCTGGATCCTGCTGCCGACGAAGACGGTGATGGTGGCGCAATGTTCCCGACCGGCAACGTGCAGGACGAACTGGAGGTGCCGGGCATCGGCACGTTCAGAGCCACGCTGATCAATGCCGGCATCCCGACGATTTTTCTGGATGCCGCAGCACTGGGCTATACCGGGGCCGAGTTGCAGGAAGCTATCAACGGGGATGCCCAGGCGCTGGCTCGCTTCGAAACCATCCGGGCCCATGGTGCCCTGCGCATGGGCCTGATCGACCGCCTGGAAGCGGCTGCCACACGCCAGCACACCCCCAAGATCGCATTTGTCGCGCCTGCCGCTGCCTACACGTCCTCAAGCGGCAGGCATATCGAGGCGGGTGACATCGACCTGCTGGTGCGGGCACTGTCGATGGGCAAGCTGCACCACGCCATGATGGGCACGGCTGCTGTCGCCATCGGCACCGCAGCCGCCATTCCCGGCACGCTGGTCAACCAGGCTGCCGGCGGTGGCGCACGCCAGTCAGTCCGCTTCGGCCATCCGTCCGGCACGCTGCGAGTCGGTGCCGAAGCCCACCAGCAGGAGGGACACTGGACCGTGACCAAGGCCATCATGAGTCGCAGTGCGCGGGTCCTGATGGACGGACGGATTCATATACCGGGGTAATCCGTGGATTTTCAGTCTTTTATCGCCCATGGGCAGGTATCGGTGGCCTTCGGGACGACATATGAGGCGTTACCCGAAGGCGTCAAAACCATCAGACGCCACGACATCGACAAAGCGTCTGGCGCTTTCGCCCTGTATCCTGACGGCATAGAACTGCTATTCGAAGATGGCAGGCTATGCCTGGTTCAATATGAAATTGCCAGGCTGGGGACGCTCTGCCTGGCAGGCAATCTCATCACTGGTCAGACCTCCCTCCAGGATTTCAAGGGGTATCTTGATGCTATGCGCATTTCCTATACTGAATGCACCCAGGACGACCAACAGATTCTGGTCACAACGCAGCATGTAAAAATCTATTTTGAGAACGGCATGTTCGCGACGGCGCTGAAGTCATGGTGAAAGATTACGGTTCTTTCAAGTCACGCGCATTCCGAATAAGGCAGGAAGCCGCAAGCCACACTCGCGCCCGCAAAATACAGACCGGACATCCTGAAGTCATCAGCGCCCTCCATGGCATCGGAATACGGCGCAAAGTCCAGAAATTGGATGCCACCTATACATTGATGCGCAATGCCACCGGACAGCACGACATTCGAAAAACCGGCGGACTGCCTGACCGAGAACTCCGTCAGCCCCGAGATCCTGAATTCGACATTCACCCACTCGGCGCTGTCCTTGCGTCTGGCGGAAATGACCACCACGGCATCACTGAGCGACAGCAGGCATACTTTCCTGACCAGACCGTCATCGCCATGCGTGATGGCATCCAGAACCCTGTGTATCTCCATCTCTTCAGATTGCACTAGCGCACCATCTCGTACAAGGTATCAGGAGGTCCGTCATGGATCTCAAAGTCATGACCAATCTCTTCGTGGATTTCATGGATTTTTATTTTTCTGAAAGTCTCGATCTGACTGCTATCGGAAATCGCCACAAACATCCTGTCAGGGTTCACCAGGGAAAAAATATTGCTCAAAACATCCAGCAGCAATTTCAGCCTGGCCTTTGGATCAGGTGGAAAACCGATATTAAAATCATCCGGATCATACTCGCAGTAGTCAATCAAGTATGTCGCATTAGGATAATCCGGCCTGTCTCCCACCAGGAAAGCAAAACAATCCCCATCAGGCAAGGCTTCATCAGGGAAATTAAAAAGCGCTTTCCTGTCGATCCGGATCAGACCAACCCCTACACCGGTGACATACTCCATCAGTTTTGCATAGGCCGCCGGAGCCGGGAATGGCTGCACGTATCCAAAAACGTCATTTGACACATGCCCTCCAGCAGCATCTGGCATTACTCTCCCGCACTACTCATACTCCTGCACCGTCACCTGATCGTAGCGGGACACCAGTGCAGCCACCAGCCGCCCCAGAAATGCCCTGCCCTGCCCGCCATGATCGCAGAAATAGATGCCTGCCGGTTCGATCGCCAGGGAAGCATCGGGCATGGCGTTTTCAGCCAGCATCTCCACCGTACTGAAATAACCGGCCCGGGCCTCACTGTCCCAGTGACTCGCCAAACGTGCCAGCGTCTCCTGCAGTGACTCGGCAGGATGCGCTGGATATGTGATCAGATATTCGACGCCCATAGTGGCGCACAGCATACCCAGAGTTATGCGTGGTCCGCAATCTCCATCGGCACCAGCGGCACGCAACCCGTCAGGGGGGCCGGGCCATAGCGTGCCTGCGGCTGGCCGGCATACCATGCCCACAACTGGTCGCCGCAGTCGAAATGCCACCATTCACTGGGCAGGTTGGTAAAGCCTGCCGCCCGCATTGCATGGTAGAGAATCCGGCGACGCTGGCGGAACACGGCAGCATCGGCTTGCGAATCACTGTCGACCGTGCTTTCGTAATAGGCCGTGTGCGATGCCGGTACCGTGGCATCGAAAGGTGTCCCCATGTCCAGCCAGACACCATCATGACTGCACAGCGTGACATCGACCGCCCCCCCGGTCAGGTGCGGACTGGGACGGGCAGGATGGGTACTGGGCAGCGACACGAACTCGCGGGTCAGGGCCAGCAGCCGTTCGGCCGACAGGTCAGGATGGTGCCGCCGCAGCGTATCCTGATAGGCATCGAACAGTTGCTGCTGCACCCGCCATGGACGCCAGCCATCCAGCACGACCAGATGCAGGCCATCCGGCAGGCTGCGGGCCGCCTGCAACAGACGCCGGCCCACATCCTCGCGTACATAGCACTCCTGGTGCGCCCCGGCGACCCCCTGGCGCGCATAGGCAGGAAAAGTGAGCACGGGACGTGGCATGAGACTGGTCGGTACCAGGCGCTCGCCACACTCGCCAATGGCGATGGCCCCCACCTGTGGCCAATCGGGATCGGCCAGCAAGGGAATGGGCGTATGCATCATATCGGCAGCCGTCATGCAAACAATCCTGGCAGCCACAGGGTCAGAGGCGGGAAGACAATCAGCAAGCCGAGCACGCCCAGCGCCACCAGCACGAACGGCCAGATGGAACGGAACAGCGCCGTGATTTCCAGCTTGCTCACTGCCGCCGCCACGTGCAGGCAGGCCCCCATGGGCGGGGTAATCAGGGCGATCGTGATGTTCAGTGTCACGATAACGCCCAGTTGCACCGGGTCGATCCCTGCCGCCAGCGCAACCGGCACCAGAATGGGCGTCAGCAGCATCAGGGCAGACACCTCCTCCATGAACATCCCCACCGTGAAGATGATCAGGCTGAGCAACAGCAGGATCAGCAGTGGACTGTCCAGGAACGGCGTGAACAGCGTCGTCAGTTGTGCCGGCACCTGGGCATACGACAACTGCCAGCTGATGGTGGCCGATGCCGCCATGATCAGGAAGATCGCTGATGTCAGGCGCACCGTTTCGGTCAGGCTGGCCCAGACATCCCGCAGACGCAGGCGTCGCTGCAATACGCCGCAGATGACGACATAGAGCGCAATCAATCCACCGGATTCAGTGGGCGTAACCAGCCCCATGACGATCCCGAGCACAATGATCACTGGCGCAACCAGTGCGGGAATCGCCTGTACGACGGCAGCGCCCAGTTCCTTCATGGTGGGCGCACGGCCATTGCGTGGCAACTGGTGACGCCAGGCGTACCAGCCATTCATTGCCATGAAGGCCGCGGCGATCACGAACCCCGGAATCACGCCGGCCAGGAACAGGCTGCCGACCGACACATTGGTCAGCGATGCGTAGAGGATCATGAAAATGCTGGGCGGGATGATCGGCCCCACCAGAGAACTGGCCGCCGTCAGCCCCGCTGCAAAAGCCTTGTCGTAGCCCTCCTTGCGCATGGCCGGCACCAGCAGCGGCCCGAGCGCCGACGTATCGGCAACGGCCGAACCGTTGACACCCGCGAAGAACACGCTGGACAGCACGTTGACATGACCGATGCCACCGCGCAGGTGACCGACCAGCAGACGCGCCAGGCGCATCAGTTGCTCGGTCATGCCAGCCGCATTCATCAGGTTGCCCGCCAGGATGAACAGCGGAATGGCCATCAGCGAAAAGGCATTGATGCCACCGTAGAACTGCTGCGGCATCATGCGCGGGATCATGGCGGGATCGATGAAGAAAAATCCGACCACGGCACTCGACAGCAACGCCAGGAACAGCGGCAGTCCCAGGAAGACATGGACCAGGAAGGTCAGCAAAATAGCGATGATCATGTCAGATGTCCTCTTCCTGGAGAGGCAGGAAACGCGGGCCGTACAGCAAGGCCTGCCAGCCCAGCAGTGCGAAACCGATGGGCATTGCCATGACGGGAATGCTGCGGCTGATCCCCAGCCCCATGGTGCGGAACATGGCCACCGACTGCGCATAACGCCAGCAGATCCAGGCCCCGGCAAACGCCAGCACGATCGTCAGCACCCACTGGTACAGGGCCAGCACACGACCCGCCGGCGCAGGCAGCAGGCGCTCCACCAGCGCCACCCTCATGTGTATGCCCTCGACCCAGACGGCACCGGCAGCCAGCATCACCGTCGAGATGATCAGAAAGCGGGACAGTTCATCCATCCAGACAGGTGCGCCCCCTGCCAGGTAGCGCATAAAGACGCCGTACAGAATCACGGTCAGGTTGCCCAGCAGCAACAGCGCAGCGACGGTAATCGTCACTGCGCGGCTGTACCTGAGCAGGCATTCGCGCAGCGTATGCATGTTCATGTCAGATCATCCTGCGCAGGTTATTCCTTGACCGGTTCCAGCCCGGCATCCTTCAGCGCCATGTCGATCCACTTGCGATCGATGCCCTGTGCATGCAACCAGTTCATGTACGAAGGCTGTGCCTTGCCGCGGAATGCGGCGCGCTCTTCATCCGTGAGATGAATCACTTCCATGCCCTTGTCGGCCAGGTACTGGATGCGGTTCTCGACATCACGTTCGTTCTCGGTGCGTGCCTTCTGGTTGGCTTCGCGCACGGCCTCGTGGAACGCCGCCCGGACAGGTTCCGACAGACTGTCGAGAAATGCCGCATTGCCCACCAGGAACTGATCCGAATACTGGATATTGGCCAGCGTCAGGTACTTCTGCACTTCGTAGAGACTGCCCAGGATGATGTACATGGGCGGGTTCATCTGCCCATCGGCCACGCCCGTGCGCAACGCCATGTAGACCTCGGTCCAGGGAATCGGCGTGCCGGTCGCGCCAAACGATTCATAGAGCGCGACCTGGCTCGGGTCCATGGCACGGAAACGCAGGCCCTTGAAGTCATCAGGCGTGCGGATCGCCTTCTTGCTGTTGGTGAATGCCAGGAAACCGCCTTCCTCGACGACTGCCAGCATTTCCACCCCGGTACGCTCGCGGAACGCCTCGCTGAGCGCTTTCCAGTACTCGCCCTCATCGAAAAAATGGCGGGCCGGCTCGAAACCGCTGAACATGAAGGGGATCGCACTCACGAAAATTTCCGGTGCCAGCGGCGAGATGCCCGAGAAAGAGGCGATGTTCAGGTTGGCTGCCGCCATGGTCTGCTCCATGCGGGCCTCTTCGTCACCCAGCATGCTGTTCGGATAGAGCGTGATCTTCAGTTCGCCCTGGGTCTTTTCCTCGACCAATTCCTTGAGCGTCTGGGCGAAGACATGCACGGCGTTTTTCTGCGGATCAGGCGCACCGTTGTAGCTCAGGTTGACAGTCGTGGCGGCCACGGCGGCCCCCATGCCGGCCAGACCGAGCAGGCCGGCTGCGCACAGTTTCTTGACGATGGCGGATGCGGTCATTCGCATTGGTTTCCCCTTTCGATGATTTATTGAAATATCCGCAGGCACACGGGCACCAGACGGTCAGGGCATCCTAACCGTAGCCGCGTAGACAAATCAATTGCACATCCGTAGCCTAAAAAGCTACGCTGGAACACCGTGTCGATCAGGTGCGTGCTCGCGGAAGAAGCGCATATTGCGACGCAGGTGATCCAGGAAGGCCTGGGTGGCTACCGTCAGGTTGCGATCCGCACGGCTGGCGATCTGCGCCCGCGCCTGGGCAAACACGGGATGGCGCATCGGCAGCACGACCAGGTCACCACGCTTGACATCGTTCTGCACGGTCGTCTCGGGCATGAAGGCTGCGCCGGTTCCCGACAGGACGAACTGACGCAGGACGGCAACCGAGTTGGTTCGCAGCACGGGAGCCAGTTCCACGCGCTCCTGCTGCGCCACCATCCCAACAAGTTGGCCCATGCCGAACTGGTTCCCCATCAGGGCCAGCCGGCAATCCTGGATGTCGGCCAGGTCAAGCTGGCGCGAGCTGCCGGCCAGGGCATGGTTCGGCGGCACGATCAGGTGCAGGGGATGGCGGGTTTCCACATGCGCCACCAGATCGCGATCCTGCGGCGGTGCGTACAGCAGCGCCACATCGGTATCGTAGTCCTTGAGCAATTGCACGGCCTCGTTCACACCCGCCATCTGGACATCCAGCGCAATGCCGGGATGCCGTGCCAGAAATGACTGCAACGGTGCCGCGATCAGATCGGCGATGAACCCCTCGCCCAGTGCAATCCGTACCTGCCCGGCATGCAGTCCGCGCATCGCATCAAGACGCGACAGCACGGCCTCTTCGGTCGTTTTCTGGTTCTGGTAGTGCCTGACCAGCAACTCCCCGGCGTCCGTCGCCCTCATGCCTGCTGCCGTACGCTCGCACAGTTCGAGGCCGATCTCTTCTTCCAGCGCCTTCAGTTGCCGGCTGATGGCGGTAGCATCCACCCCCAGTGCAGCCGCCGCCCTGCGCACCGAACCCTTGCGCACCACCTCGGACAGGTAATGCAGGGCACGCACATTCAGCATGCCGCCATCCCGGCCTGCACCGGCTGGCTGGCTGCCATGAAGCCGCAGACAGTCAGCGCCGCATCCACAGGCAGCGATTGCAGCAGCAGGTGCGGCGCATCGAACACCTTCAACTGGGTCTGCGGTGCCAGGCGGCGCACCAGCAAACCAGCCGACTCGGGCACGATATGGTCGTTGCGTGCCTGGAGATACAGCAGCGGTGTCTGGATTCTGCCCAGCAGCGCACTGCAATCGATCGACATCGCGGCCTGCGCACGCGTACGCAGCACGGCAGAATCGACAGTCCCCAGAATCTCGAGCAGATCATCCAGCAGGGGCGAAGCAGACATCCGGCCCAGCGTCAGATAGCCCAGCAACGGTGTCGGCAGGAAAGACAGCGGTACCGTGGGCAGCATCGGCGACAGCCAACCGAAACCCGGCATGCTGGCAAAAGAACAGCTCAGGATCAGGCCTTGCAACCCTGGCGGCTGTGTCGCCGCCAGACGGATGGCCAGCGGGCCTGAAAAGGATTCGCCCAGCAGGAAAAAGGGCTGTCCCTGCGGCAGCAGCGCGCGTACCATTGGCTCCAGCGCATCGTAGTCCAGCGGTTCATCCACCGGGTACGAGGCCACGATGATCTCCAGTCCCGGATGCTGCACGGCCATCTCGGTGGCAAAGGCATCGAAGAGGCGGCCGGTACCATCCAGGCCAGGCAGCAGAACCAGCGCCGTCATCGGTTGGACGGGGCCGCAGCCAGCACTGCCTTGACGGCCCTGTCTGCCGCCGCCATGCCCATGGCTGCCGTCACCATGACGACCGAGCCATAGCCGGCACACGACAGCCCTTGCGGCCCCTGGGCCGGCGATGACTGCTGCTGCGCCCAGGCGTCGGGCAACAGGGCCTGCTGGTCGAACCAGAGCGCCGACACACCCATTTTCGGCACTCGCTTGCCTGCCCTGCCAGCCGCCATGCCACCGCCCGGATAACCATGTTCCTTGCGCAGGCGCTGGCGCAGCTTGCTCAGCAACGCATCATTGACGCTGCTTGAAAGGTCGCCACCGCGCAGGGCGAGCGGATCGGTCTTGCCGCCCGCGCCGCCACAGACCAGCAGGCCACAACGCTGGCGACGTGCCCACAGGATCATGGCAATCTTGGCGGCGGCCTGATCGGTGGCATCGATCAGGAAATCCGGCAGGCAGGCCGTGAACAGCGACTCGATATTGTCGGGCGAGACGAAATCGTCGACCAGTGTCAGGCGACAAGCCGGATTGATGTCGCGGATACGCGCCGCCATGGCCTCGATCTTGGCCTGCCCCAGCGTGGCACCCAGCGCATGGATCTGGCGATTGATGTTGGATTCGGCAACATGGTCCATGTCGATCAGCGTCAGCGCACCGATCCCGCAGCGCGCCAGGGCCTCGGCCGACCAGGAGCCGACACCGCCAATGCCGGCCACTGCAACGTGAGCACGCGCCAGTACATCAGGGGCGGTTGCGCCATAGAGTCGGTTCAGGCCGCCGAAACGGCGTTCGAGGTCAGGTTGCTGCATATTCATGGGTGGCTATTTTCCCACGAATCGATGATGATTTTTTTGCATTCATATAAGCACAGGAAATAAGCATGTTGCTTTTTATGCACTCCGATGACAACGCCCAATCCAATGACTAAAATCAATCACCAGTTTTCAGCACGACCTGACTTGCCACCGCATGGATTCCCCTGCCTCACTGACTGCATTGTCTTCCGCCCTTGAGCCCTCCCCGAACGCGATCCGCCTCTGGACGCCGGAAGAGCGTCTCGCCTCGATGAACGCCACGCTGTGCCACTGGCGGCCCGGCCAGGACATCTGGATCTATGCCTACGGCTCGCTGATCTGGCGTCCCGAATTCGAATACCTGGAGCGACGGCTGGCCACCTTGCGCGGCCATCACCGCTCGCTGTGCCTGTGGTCGCGCGTCAACCGGGGCACACCTGAAGTGCCCGGTCTGGTCTTCGGCCTGGATCGTGGCGGTGCCTGCCGCGGCATGGTGTTCAGGATCTCAGGTGACAGCGTGCAGGATGTTTTCCCGCCACTGTGGGCGCGCGAGATGTCCACCGGTGCCTATATCCCGCGCTGGATTCATTGCGACACGCCGGAAGGCCGGGTACAGGCACTGGCGTTCCTGATGGACCGGCGCAATCCCGGCTATGCCGGCGACCTGCAGCATGAGCACATGCTGGCCGTCGTGCGCCGGGCGCACGGCACCAATGGCCCCTGCGTCGAATACGTACTCGAGACGGCCTCGGCCCTGCGTGCAGCCGGCATCCGCGACATGCGTCTGGAAAATTTCGCCCAGCACCTGTTGCAGCCGCATTAAACTGGCATTTTGCCGTTCGACAGGAACCCGTCATGTCCGTCTCAGATCTGCGCCAGGATTACGATAAATTCAATCTGCAGGAATCCGATCTCGCTGCCACCCCGTTCGACCAGTTCGACCTGTGGTTCAGCCAGGCCCTGCAAGGCGACGTACCCGAGCCCAACGCCATGACGCTGGCCACGGTCGACGAACGCGGCCAACCCTCGGCCCGTATCGTCCTGATCAAGGACTACGACGCACGCGGCTTCGTGTTCTACACCAATTACCAGTCGCGCAAAGGCCATGAGCTGGCCCACAATACGCGAGCCAGTCTGTCATTCTTCTGGCAACCGCTGCAGCGCCAGGTATTGATCGAGGGCACGACCGAACAGGTCTCCCGCGAAGAAAGCCAGACCTACTTCCACAGCCGTCCGCTGGGATCACGCATTGGTGCCTGGGCCTCGCAGCAGAGCCACCCCATCGGCGACCGCAGCGAACTCGAGCGTCGCGTACAGCAGTTCGAAGCACAGTATGGCGACCATCCTCCCTGCCCCGACCACTGGGGCGGCTACCGCCTGCTGCCCGAGCGAGTCGAGTTCTGGCAAGGCCGTCCGTCACGCCTGCACGACCGCATTGTCTACCACACCAACGGCCAGGGTGGCTGGACTACCCAGCGCCTGGCCCCCTAAGAGAGACATGTCCGTTTCCCCTATCGCCTCCGACCCAACCCATTTCCGCAAGGCACTGGGCCGCTTTCCGACCGGCGTGGCCATCGTCTGCGCCCAGTTGCCCGGTCAGGCCCCTGTCGGCCTGACGATCAGCTCATTCAACTCGGTCTCGCTGGTACCGCCACTGGTCCTCTGGAGCCTGTCCAATACGTCCAGCCTGCTGGAGGTATTCCAGCAATGCGAACGCTACGTCATCCAGGTTCTGCGTGCCGACCAGCCTGAACTGGCCGGGCGCTTTGCCTATGGCGACATGGCCGGACGCTTTGCCGACCTGCCGGCAGACCGTGCCCCTGGTGGCACATTCATGCCCGCCATCGACAGCGCAGCCTGGTTCGAGTGCCGCAACCGCAGCCGCTACCCGGAAGGCGATCACCTGATCCTGGTGGGCGAGGTCGAGCACTGCGGCCATAACGAATCATTGCCGCTGGTGTATCATGCCGGCGGGTTCGACCTCACGCCGGCCATCCCGGCCACCGCGTCCGAACGCTAGCCTTCCCTTCAGTCTTTCCGGTTTTTTTCATGTCCCAGCCTGTCGATGTAGCCGCTTCGAATCAGGACTTCGTCCTGACCCTGTCCTGCCCGGATACCACCGGTATCGTGTATCGCGTATCGGGTCTGCTCTACCAGCACGAAGGCAATATTCTCGACGCGCAGCAGTATGGCGACACGGAAACCGGCCGTTTTTTCCTGCGCGTGCATTTTGCGCTGCCCACGGCGCACAACATCGATACGTTGCGCGAACGCTTCGCGGAACTGGCCGGCCCACTGCAGATGAACTGGCAGATTCGCGACAACAGCAAGCGCTCGCGCCTGCTGATCATGGTCAGCAAGCAGGGACACTGCCTCAACGATCTGCTGTTTCGTGCGCACAGCGGCCAGCTCAAGGCCGACATCGCCGCCATCGTCTCCAACCATCCCGACTATGCGGCACTGGCCGAATCGTACGGCATTCCTTTCCACCACCTGCCGATCACACCCGATACCAAGCCCCAGCAGGAACGCCAGATCCTGGACCTGGTCGAGCGCGAACAGATCGACCTGGTGGTACTGGCGCGCTACATGCAGATCCTGTCGGCCGACATGTCGGCAGCCTTGACCGGGCGGGCCATCAATATTCATCACAGCTTCCTGCCGAGTTTCAAGGGCGCACGCCCCTACCACCAGGCCTGGCAGCGCGGCGTCAAGATCATCGGTGCCACGGCCCACTACGTGACCTCGGACCTGGACGAAGGTCCGATCATCGAGCAGGACATTGCCCGTGTGGATCACACCATGCGTGCCGAAGACCTGACCCGCGTGGGCAGCGACATCGAGTCGCTGGTGCTCTCGCGTGCCGTGCGGCGCCACGTCGAGCATCGCATCCTGCTCAATGGCAATCGGACGGTGGTGTTCCGCTAAGGCTTCGGCCTTTGCACGGACCCATCATTCAAGAAACACCGCGATGATTTCAAAAACCCTGGTTTTGCTTTCAGCCACCCTTGTGGTCGCTGCAACAGCCCCTGCCCCCGCACTGGCTTACACCCTCGACCAAGAGACAGCCACCGAAGCCTATGCCGTCATGCGCAATATGCAGGGACTGGCCGCCTACTGTGTTCGCAAAGGCTACCTGACTCAGGAAAGCATCGAACATGCCAACACGCTGACGGCCTCGCTGGAACGCTGGCAGCCGGACAAAAGTGGTGGAGATGCCGCCCAGGCCTATGGTGCCAAGGGATTCCTGCTCGAAACACGCAAGCCGATCAAACAGAATTCCGAAGGGTTGAGCGAGGCCGAATGGTGTCAGCAGGCAGCGGACGGCTGGGCAATGTGGGCCGTGCTCGACGGGGTTCAGATTGGCCCGGAATAGCGGCCTGGTTCAGTTGATGGCGTTGACAGCACTGATGCCGCCACCCAGGCATCCATCCGAATCCGGAAACAGCGAAACCTGGCCCAGCATAGATGGCGACCTCTCTTTTCCGGACGATTATGTCGCGTTCATTCGCAGTTACGGTACGGGCCGGATCGCCGACTTCATCGCCATATTCAATCCATTTACCGCTAATGAAGATATTAACTTCTTCAAGCAGAAAACACTGATCCTTGGCGATCTTGAGTCTCTGAACCAGGAAGACCCAGATTATTTCAAGTACCCGCTTTACCCCGAAGAAAATGGCCTGTTACCAATCGGCCTGACAGACAATGGTGACTATCTGTTCTGGACTGTCTCCAACACTCGCGATAGCAACACATGGGGCACTGCCATCATTGCCGCCAGATCACCTGATGTGGAATATTTCGATCAAAATCTGACGACCCTGCTTTTCGGCATCCTGGCAGGTACGTTGAAGCCACAATCTTTGCCTGGCAGTTTTCCAGATGGAGAGGTTGGTTTCACTCAATTTTAAGGGTTGCCGATCACCTGCTCAAAGACGCCACGAAACGTTTGCAGCACTCACATCATCGGCCAGATACGCAGCCAGATAGGCCTCAAGGTTTGCATATCTGGACTCGCCGTTGGCGTCATAGACCCACAGTTCAGGCTCATCGTAGCCATCCAGCCACAGCAGGAATATGGCCTCATTGCCCATATCGCTCCCCGCGAACAGCGAGAGGCGATCTTCCCGAAACAAACCAAACGCATTGTTGTCCCAATCGGTCTTCAGACACTCAGCCTGAAACTTGATCTGATCAAGAAATGCGTCCTGAATATCGTCTTGCCATAGCGTTTCCATATCGGCAACGCTCAACCAATGCCCATGTGTTGCATGCGCCCAGCGTCCATACCGGGAAAAGCGTGCTGCCAGCATCGGGCTGGCGTTTTTGTAGACCCCCTTCATTAAGCTCGGAATTTTTCCAGAGAAAGTTTGGTCAGCATCCGCTGGAGCAACACAGCAATCCCCGCCAAAGGATTGCCTCTTGTGCACAGCCAAATCAAGCAAGATCCAGTTCATGCCAGGCTAGATACCTATATGCATCATCCAAAAGCTGAAAGGCCAACTCTGCCAGGCCAGGCCTCTCGGACTCGTCTTTAAAAAATCCCGAACAGACTGACGTCAACAGGGATCCGGAACAGGTGGAAACCGCTATGATCAGCTCCCACTGTGCATCGGATGCCAACCATTTCCCTCTTTCGCGCCGTAGCGAACATTCTGCAGCGGCACAAGCTTCCACTGGTCATCACTGTCTTTCACAAGCTCGCTGGCCTGTACGCGACACTGGTAGCGCAAGGTATCGGCTTCCAACTGGAATTGATATTTTTTGCCTTTTTCTGGAACAAAGCGCGTGGCAACAAGGCATGAGTATTTGCCTTCAACATAAACATTGATAATTGCCGTTTCAAGGCCTGGCTCCAATGGGGTTTCGTAGTAGTCAATATCGTATTTTTCTCCAGACACTTTTGGCACTCCGCGATCCCGGGTATTCTGCAAAACCCACTCGCTGGAACGGACAAGACCGCCGATGCGTGTGCCGTTTAACGTCTGGTAGATGCTTGTCTGCTCCGTGTTATCTACGATACGCACCCATGGTGAATCATCTTTTTCAGCGGGCGGACTAAAAAACGAATTATTCGGCCATATTGAGCATCCTGAAACCAAAGCAGCCATCACAGCAAGGCTGGCCAGCCATGAAATTTTCACTTTCACTCCCTTGATTCTTCTCATAAAAATTAACTCAACCAATCTGATCAGGCAAGATCCAGATCCTCCCAAGCTGAATACCTATATGTATCATTCAGGGGCTGAAAGGCAAATCCCGTCAGACCAAGCTTTTCGCATTCATCTTTGAAAAGCCCCGAACAGACCGGCATCTTCAGCTCTTTGCAAAAGAACAGATTATCGACCACCCCAGCCCTGATCTTGAAAAGATCTATCGAATCGTAATACGTGTGCTCCAGATCTTCGGAGTCTGAGAAAATTGTATAGATCGATTTATCTGCATCCAATATGGAAATGTATTTTTTCAAGAAAAATAGAAAATACTTCTTCTCCGGAACCTTGCCTCGATACAGGCTGACATCGACAGGAATTTGTATGTAGTCAACATCCAGCCTTGCACACACATCACACATCTGCCGCGAAGCCAGATGATCGTCGATAAAAAAGTCACCGTTCAACTGATAAGTTTTGGCCCGAAGCGCATAGTGACCTGAAAACATGCTCTCATCGAGTGGTGAGGTGTAAAAATCAGCAAAGCAATCCGGCAAGTCAGGCATCCAGTCTTTATCAAAAAAATACGGAACACCCGGCTCTCCAGGAGCGGAATTGACGATAAAAAACTCATCTCCAGATTTCATAAACAAGGCCTTAACGAGCATTTCAATATTAATTGAAACAGGGCAATTAACATTTCATATCAAACACTGACAACAAACTTTACAATAAATCTCTGCCATGCAATATAAATCCTGATTTTCGACACTCTCTCATAAAAACCAGTCTACCGCACATATTGAATGGCACTTCCCACATAAATAAAATCGATACCCCTATCCTTCAGGGCATCAGTAATGCCAGACAGAAAACCCTTTACGGCATACAACAAATCAATCTTTTTCACACCATCGAAAGACTGTTGAGACCACACACTGGACAAATGCCAACCACCACTTTTCTCCACAAAGGAAAAAATCGGCCCCTCCTCATAATCCATTGAAAAATAATAAAAATCACCACCAGAATCGAGCCATCGGGTCAAGCATTCTGCCAACTCCACAACCAAAATATTCTGTTCCTCAAAAAATAAGCGCCTTCCGACTCTTATCCACACCGTACCTTCAATCTAGGATGTAAGAATCGAACCGGATGTGCTGCTTCCAAAACCCAGATTCTTGAAACCTATTTCCATCCAGAGCCCCTTTCAGATTCACAGCAGCAACCTACTGCGTCACGCGACCAGACTGCTCATCGTCCAACCCCTGCCATCCCCCGCCCAGCGCCGCCAGCAGCTTGACGGCAGCATCCAGCCGCCGCCCCTCCAGATCAAGCATCGTGCGCTGCGCAGCCAGCGTGGTGTTCTGCGCCACCGTGACCTCCAGGAACGACACCATGCCGGACTGATAGCGGTTGTATACCAGCCGCTCGCCCTCCTCGGCCAGCGCCACCACCTGCGCCTGCTGTCCAGCTTCTGTTTCAAGCACCCGTAATATCGCCAGCGCATCCTCGACCTCGCGAAAGGCATCCAGCACTTTCTGGCGATAGGCAGCCACGGTCTCGTCATACTGCGCTTCGGCCTGATCCAGTGCGGCGCTGCGCTTGCCGCCATCGAACAGGGTCAGCGCCAGCGCAGGCCCTAGCGACCAGATCCGGTATGGTGCGGACAGCCACTGGCTGGCACGGCTGCCCTGCCAGCCTCCCGAACCACCCAGCGTCAGGTCAGGAAACCAGGCGGTCTGCGCCACGCCGACCCGCGCGTTGGCAGCCGCCACGCGGCGTTCTGCCGCGACGATATCGGGCCGGCTGGCCAGCCAGGTCGAAGGCACGAGTGTCGGCACCGGTGCCAGTGACGGCATGAAACCCGGCTGGCCGGCCCAGTCGAGCGCGCCCGGCGTACGCCCCAATAACACAGAGACGGCATGCTCCATCTGCGCCCGCTGCCATTCCAGCTCGGACAATTGCACCCGCGCCACTTTCAGCTGAGTCTGTGCCTGCACCACATCACTGCGCGCCACCAGGCCTGCCTCGTACTGGTTCTGCGTCAGTTGCAGCGAGCGCAGGTAGGCCTGGACTGCGCCCTCCAGCACGAACTTCTGCGCATCCAGCACGCGCACACCGAACACCTGTTGCGCCAGTTGCAGTTGCATCGCCAGTTTCACCGCCGCCAGATCGGCCTGGCTGGCATCGAGGTCTGCCCGGCCCGCCTCGACCTGTCGGCTCACGCGCCCCCATATATCCGGTAGC